>DAOWDO010000066.1 GCA_030638985.1 Dehalococcoidia bacterium
CCGTGCATCATCTATTTCTAATGATGAAGATCTACCATATCAACTTCCTCCATTATATGGTCTCTTTTGTCCATAATGCTATCGTGTTTGCCCGAGCCCCAGATGCGGGCAAACTTCAACCCGGCGGCAAAGTCCTTGTGGACGGTGGCGGCTGCTTCCTGAAGAGTGCTGCCCCGGGGCAGCACGACGGGGTCGGCCAGGTCTGCTTTCTGACCGGGCGCCTTGGTGTATACCCGGATGATATCCAGCATCTGGTATATTTTGAGCTTGAGCTCACCGAGCCCGGTACCTTCCCTGGCCGAAATTGCCACCGGCGGGCGTCCCTGGCAGCAGTCCAGCAGAGCCTGGCGGTTCCCGCCGTTATCCAGGTCAATCTTATTGCCAACTATTAATGCCTTTTTACGCCAGGCAACAGCCTCTGTTTCGGCATCCGCCTCTTCGCCGTCGAGCAATACCTTCATTTGCTCCAGCTGCTCTTTGATTTGGGCAATCTGGGCCAGCGGGTCGTGGCTTAAGTCCACCATCACCAGCAGGGCATCCGCCCGCCTCAGCATCGGCGGCAGCCACCACTGGATTGTCTGGGGTGCCAGAGGTGGGGTGTCAATCAGCTGAATCTTGATGTCCTCGAACTCCATCATGCCGGGCAGAGCCTGGTGTGTCGTCAGTGGATAATCGGCTACGGCGGGTGAGGCATTGGTCATACTGGCCACAAGCTGTGACTTACCTGAATTGGGAAGTCCAACTACGGCTATCTGGGCGGCACCCTCCTTCTCAATCGCCATTGATGCCCGCTGGGTTCCAGACTTCTTTCCCAGTTGCTGGTTCAGCTTGGCCATGCGGCTCCTCAGCTCGGCGCGCAGGTGGTCGGTTCCCTTATGTTTAGGCATGATGGCCAGCATCTCTTCCAGGGCGGCCATCTTCTCCGCCGCGCCTTTAGCCTGGCGGAAGCTCCTCTCGGCTTCAAAATATTGCGGCGGCAGGTTGGCCGGAATCTTAAAGGCACTCCTTTACTTTTTGTGCCAGGTTATGGTTCATCCCCCTGGTGGCGGCAAGTTCAGCTATGGAAGCGTCTCTGATGGCTTGAACCGAGCCGAACTGTCTTAACAGGTGGCGTTTGCGCTTGGCTCCAATGCCGGGTACGTCATCGAGGGCGGAGCCAAAGGTCTGTTTCTGTCTCAGACGGTGGTGGTAGCCCAGGGCAAAGCGGTGTGCCTCGTCCCTGAGGCGCTGCAGCAGTTGAAGCCCGGGGGAACTCCGGGGCAGGCTGATTGCCGTTTTCTTTTGCGGGGTGAAGAGCTCTTCCCTTTCTTTGGCCAGGCTGGCGACGGGCACCCGGTCAGCGCCGATGGCCTGCATCGCTTCAAGAACTGCATTCAACTGTCCACGGCCGCCATCAATGAGGACGAGGTCTGGCAGCGTTGACCAGCTATTTAAATCCTCTTTGCCCTCCCGGTGCCTGAAGCGGCGTTGGATTACCTCCTGGAGCATGGCGTAGTCATCGGCGGCGGGCACTGTTTTGATTCGGAAACGCCGGTAGTCGGCCGGCTGAGGCTGCCCCCGTTCAAAGACGACCATGCTGCCTGCGGCCGCCTTCCCCTGAATGTTTGAGATGTCGTAGCCCTCCATTCGTAACGGTAGGCGGGGCAGGTCTAGCTCTCTTTTTACCTCATCAAGGGCGGCCTCAAGTGTCGCCGGTGCTGCCAGTCGCCTGGCCACCAGCTGTTCCATACTTTGCGCCGCATTCTCGGCGACGGTATCCACCAGCCCTTTTTTATTTCCCCGGAGGGGAGCTTGAATCTGGACTCTGCCGCCCCGTTTGCCCAGCAGCCAGCGCTCGATAGTAGCCTTCTCTGTTACCGGGTGCTGGAGCAATATTAGCGCCGGGATATAGCTGGCGGAGTTGTAGAAGTGCTTGACGAAGCTGGTCATGATTTGCTCCGGCTCTTCGTAGCGGGTGCCCTGGAGAGTAAAGCTCTCCCTGCTGATCAGCTTGCCTCCGCGAATGAAGAAGACCTGGGTATAGGCCTGGTCCTTGTCTTGGGCGAAGGCGATGACATCCTGGTTGCCCCGCACTGTGGTCGCCATCCGTTGCCACCTGACCACTTCCCTGACCGCTTCGATCTGGTCCCTGAGACGGGCGGCTTTTTCATAATCCATCACCTTGGCCGCCCTGTTCATGCTGACCTCAAGCTGCCGCATTACCCTCTCCCGCTTGCCCTCAAGGAAGAGGATGAGCTGTTTTATCGTCTCAAGGTATTCCTTTCTGGTGATGGCTCCGATGCAGGGCCCGGAGCAGTTATGCAGGTCATACTCAAGGCAGGGGCGTGACATGGGTTTGCTGAGGTTCCTGGAGCAGGGGCGGAAGGGGAAGGCGTCCTTGATTGCCTTGAGTGCCCGGCGGATGGAACTGGCCCTGGCGAAAGGGCCGAAGTAGCGACTGCCGTCGTTCTCCAGTCGACGGGTAATCTGCACCCTCGGCCAGTCTTCGTTAAGGTCTATCTTGAGGTAGGGGAAGGTCTTATCATCCTTGAGGCGTACGTTATAACGGGGGTGGTGCCTCTTTATCAGGTTAAGCTCAAGGACGAGCGCTTCCTCCTCGGAGCCGGTTATGAAGAAGTCGATATCAGCCACCCGGGCTACCATGCGCTGCATCTTTTCCTCCAGCTTGCCGCTATTGCTAAAATAAGACCTCACCCGGTTTCGCAGATTGGCCGCCTTGCCGACGTAGAGTATGCTGCCACCGGCGTCTTTCATGAGATAGACACCGGGCTTGGATGGCATCTGTCTTGCCTGTTCCAGAACCATCTTACTCCTCCCCCACACCATAACCATATTTTAACATAGCCACCACACTGGACAAAGCTGGTTTGAAAAATGGCCGGTGAAGTGATAGGGTGTCAATGTGTCCTAGCCTGGTCACCTATCGTTAGAGATGAAGCAGACATGTAGCCGTAGAAGCGGTTTCCGTCCGGCGCGGTTTCTGGCGGATAATATTGCCCTGTTACCCCTGGGGCGCATCCTTGATGTGGCTATGGGTAATGGCCGTGAAGCCGTCTATCTGGCCCAGAGGGGCTTTGAGGTGGAGGGCGTTGATATATCGGCCAAGCGGGTAGATAATGCCCTGGAGCTGGCACAGCAGGCGGGAGTCACCATCAGGGCTGAGGTCGCCGATTTAGAGGGTAGTTACCGCATCAGGCGGGGCGCCTATGATGTCATCATCTGCTTCAGATATCTCTACCGCCCCTTGATACCGCAGATTAGAGATGGTCTGCGGCCGGGTGGTATAGTTGTCTATGAGACCTACCTCATTGACCAGGCCCGGTGGGGCAAGCCCCAGGACCCGGAACACCTGCTGCGGCACAACGAGCTTCTTGACATGTTTCGTAATTTTCGCTGTCTTCGCTACCGCGAAGGCATTATCTCCGATAAGAAGGCAATGGCCGGCATCGTAGCCGAAAAGGTATGATAATAGTAGAAAACAAGGAGACAGGTGGCTGCTGCTGCCCGGTAGAGACCAAGCCGGAAGTGGAGAAGGACTGGCTATTGGGGTGCTGATAAACAGCCTTATTTATCGGCGTCAGCTTCGGGGGGCCTTGAAGCCTCGGCAAGAGCATTGATGTGCTTCCTGGTCTCTTCGGCCTTGAGCATTATTTGCTCCGCTAGTTGCTGGGCTGTCTGAGCTGCCTCTCTGGCAGCGGCAACGGAGAATGAGGCCAGTGATGCAATTTCAGCGGCGGCCCGGGCTGCCCGGCTGGCGGCCAGTTCCCCGGCCTGGCGGACCTCGTCGGCCTTGCGGCTAGCTTCTTCGGATAGCTTTCTAAATACCTCGATGGCTTCTCTGGCCTGCCTATCAGCTACATCGGCTTTACCAGCTGCTTTCTCCGAGGCGTCAGTGGCCGCCCTGGCTGTTTTCTCGGCCCTGGCGGCAGCTTTGGTGGCCGCCTGTGTAGCCACTTCGGCCGCCTTCTCTCCGGCCTTCCTGGCCTCTACCGCCCTTTTGCTGGCCTCGTCGGCGGCACCGGTGGCTTCCCTGGCTGCTTCCCCGGAGGCTATGGCTGACTCTTCAGCTCTTCGGGCAGCTTCGGCGGCAGCGGTGATGTTGCCCTCCATCTCGTCGAGGATCAGGGGCAGGGGTTTGGTCAGTATCTTGGCCCGCTTGTAATCTGCCTGCGGAGTGGCATTTATATCAACCATCTTTAATCCTTATAAAAAAGAGACCTAGCCGATTTATCCATATAATATAGCTATCAAGTTAGATAGTCAATATAACTAAATTCCTATTTCGCCTGTTGTGTCTTATTTTTTTTCTTCAGTTATGTTAAAATAGGCTGCGACTATCTAGCGGTAAGGAGGGTCGGTGAAAGAGGACGTAAATAGCTTTCTAAACTACCTTGCTGTTGAGAAGGGCTTTGCCGTAAACACGATAGATGCCTACCGCAACGACCTCTACCAGCTGGCCGACTTTACCGAGCAGGGGGCGAACCAGCGGGGGGTAGTGCCGCTATGGACCAATTTCAGCCGCCAGGAAATGTTGAGCTACCTGCTTAATCTCAAGGAGAGAAACTATGCCGCCACTACCCAGGCCCGCAAGGTGGCGGCAGCCAAATCCTTTTTCGGGTTTATGCTGGCTGAAGGCAAGATAAAAGGCAACCCGACGGAGAATATAGACTCGCCCAAAGTAGGCAAGCCGCTTCCTGATGCTATCTCCTTCGGCCAGGTGCGCCGGTTGATTGACCAGCCGGCCAAGCAGTCAGCACCGGAAGCCAAGAGAGACCGGGCCATGCTGGAGCTTTTATATGCCAGTGGTATGAGGGTCAGCGAGCTGGTGTCCTTGAATCTGGGTGATGTCAATACCGGTGACAACTATGTACGCTGTTTTGGCAAGGGTAACAAGGAGCGCCTGGTTCCTATTTACCCCCAGGCAGCTCAGGTGGTGGAGGAATATGTTACCCAGGTTCGGCCTCGCTTTGTCCGCAGTGATGCCGAGCAGGCCCTGTTTCTCAACCAGCGCGGTGACCGGCTGACACGGCAGGGATTGTGGCAGATACTGAAGGCGTATGCCAAGGAGGCTGGTCTGGATAAGCAGGTTACCCCGCATACTCTAAGACACAGCTTCGCCACGCATATGCTGAGCGGTGGCGCTGATTTGAGGTCGGTTCAGGAACTGCTGGGCCACGCCAACATCTCGACGACGCAGATATATACCCATCTTACCTCAGAGCACATACGGCGTACCTATGATAGGGCTCACCCCAGAGCCAGGCATGAGGGATAGCCCAAACAAAACTGCGGGAGGAGCTTGATGTCTGGTAAGGCAAAGCGACATCGAGGGAAGCAACAGCTACCGGGTAAAAAAAAGAAGAGCCGGTATGGCCGCCAGGTTATAGCCAGCCAGCCGAAGGCGGCGACTCCTGTTGACAAACCGGCCGCTCCCTCTGAAGTGGTGGCATCTCCAGCAGCACCGGGTCCGGCACCAGTTGTAGTTAGGAATCCGGGATTGCCCGTTGAGCTGCGGAGGGTTGGGATTCTGTCCGGGATGGCACTGGCTACCCTGATAACACTGGCACTGTTGCTGGACTAAGCTGCCGCGGTGGGTCCGATGAACTTTGAAGCCGACAGAGCCAGGTTAATCGAGCACCTGAGCAATCATATCGGGGACGAGCGGGTCTTGACTGCCATGTCCCGGGTACCCCGTGAGTTCTTTGTACCTCCCGGGGAGCAGAACCTGGCCTATGAAGATATACCGCTGCCCATCGGCCTGGGCCAGACAATATCTCAACCATTCATCATCGCCCTGATGACGGCCTCTCTGGAGCTTACCGGTAAGGAGAAGGTTCTGGAGGTAGGCACCGGCAGTGGCTACCAGACAGCTATACTGGCTGAACTGGTGCAGCAGGTGATTACTGTCGAGCGCTTGCCGGAGCTGTTAGAAGCGGCCAGGAAGAGACTGGATAATCTGGGATACAGTAATGTTACCTTTCACCATGCCGGCCCCACCCTGGGCTGGCCAGGTGAGGCTCCCTATGATGACATACTGGTTACCGCCGGTGCCCCCAGGGTGCCGGATAGCCTGGTATCGCAACTGGCTGTCGGCGGCCGGCTGGTAATACCGGTTGGCTCTCGCTACGAGCAGGAACTGTACAAAGTCACCAGAGGACAGGAAAGCAACACCATTCACAGCCTGGGTGGCTGTCGTTTTGTCTCGCTGATTGGTGGGGATGCCTGGGAGGAGGAATAGCGGTTAGTTATAGTGCCCTATTATTATCTGGAAGGATGAAGATATGGATCTAAGCAAGGCCGACAAAGGAACTGGCTGAGGTTGTTTTTTGTGTTAAGTATGATGTTAATTATCCAAGGGTGATATGAGCTACAGGAACTGGATTATCATCGCCACCCTGGTTTTTTCCATCGGCCTGCTGCTGGGGCTGGTGACACCAACCGAAGCCCTCGAAGACCTGATTCCTCTTGAGGAATACGGCGAGATGCTGTCGCCGCTACCGCAGTCAGATTTCTTTCTATTTATCCTGTTCAATAACATCTTTGCCCTGCTATTAAGCTTTTCTTTGAGCCCATTACTGCTGGTGGTGCCCATGCTGTCACTGGCCGCCAACGGCTGGGTGCTGGCATTTATCGGGGGCTGGGTGGCTGAGCAGGAGTCCCTGGGTTTTCTGCTGGCCGGTGTATTGCCCCACGGAGTCTTTGAACTCCCTGCCTTGATTATGGCACAGGCGGCGGCACTGAGTTTTGGAGCAGCGGTGATTGTTGCCGTTTTTCAAAAGGAAAAAAGACCACTGGTTCTGCCCAGCATGAGGCAGAATGCAAGGTATCTGGGGATAGCCCTGCTGCTTTTGGTGCCGGCGGCTATCATCGAGACCTATGTCACCCCGCTGCTGCTTTAGCTGATGCTCGGTCTGCTGCCACTTGCCTGCCTTAGTGGATTTTCTTTATAATGTCATAAAGTGTAATAAGGAGCGATACCAGATGAAAGAATACCGGCCAGAGGATATCCGAAATGTTGTCTTACTGTCGCATGGCGGTGCCGGAAAGACATCGCTAGCCGAGGCAGTCCTGTTTGCCGCTGGAGCTATCAGCCGCCTGGGCAAGGCTGATGCCGGGACTACTACTTCTGACTACGACCCGGATGAGATAAAGCGCAAAATAAGCATGGACCTGACTATGCTTCCCTGCGAGTGGGCGGGTACCAAGATTAACCTCATGGACACCCCGGGCTATTCCGACTTCGCCGGCGAGGTCAAGGCGGCGGTCAGGGTCAGCGAGGGGGCCGTAATCGTGGTTTCGGCTGCGGCCGGTATTGAGGTCGGCACCGAGCAGGTCTGGGCATACAGCGAAGAAGCCAGGCTTAAGCGTATCATCTTCATCAACAAGATGGATCGCGAGAACGCCAACTTCGGGAGGACTACCGATGAAATTCAGGCTAAGTTTGGCGTCCGTTGTGTACCCTTGCAGATACCTGTCGGCGCCCACGATGATTTTCAGGGCATTGTCGACCTGCTGGCAATGAAATGCTACAGCGGGCCTAAGGGTGAAGAAGAGGAGATACCATCGTCGCTGGCCGAACAGGTAGCTGGCTATCGGGAGAAGATGGTGGAAGCGATTGCCGAGGTTGATGATACCCTTATTGAGAAGTACCTCGGTGGCGAGGAACTCAGCAGCGAGGAGCTGGTCGCTGGGCTAAGGCAGGCGGTAGCCAGCGGTCGGGTGGTGCCCATACTTACCGGCTCGGCGCTGCAAAGCATTGGTATTACGCAGCTGATGGATGCCATATCCGGCTATCTGCCGTCAGCCAGGGAGGCCGAACTGGTTGCCACTGAAGATTCCAGTGTGGATGGATTTGAGCCGAGCCCGGGTATGCCGCTGGCTGCCCTGGTGTTCATGACCCGCGCCGACCCGTACGTTGGCAAGCTTACCTACTTCCGGGTGTTCTCCGGCACCATTGGCAGCAACTCCCATGTGTGGAATATGACTCAGAGTACTGCGGAGCGCATCGGGCAGCTTTTTATTCCCAGAGGCAAGAACCAGGAGCCGGTATCCAGTGTCAGTGTCGGCGATATTGGCGCTGTGGCCAAGCTCGGCATCACCAACACCGGAGACACACTGGGCAGCCAGGATAAGCCGGTTAAGATTAAACCGGCCACCTTCCCGGAACCAGTCTTCAGTGCCGCCGTGAATCCCAGAACCAAAGCCGATGTTGACAAGCTGGGGATGGCGCTGTCACGATTGAGCGAGGAAGACGCTACCCTCCGGGTACACCGTGACCCCGATACCGGTGAGACTATCATATCCGGGCTTGGTGACACCCAGCTTGATGTTGCCGCTGAGAAGATGCAGCGCAAGTTTGGCGTTGGTGTTGATCTGACCACACCCAAGGTTCCTTATAAAGAGACCATTACCCGGTCGGCTAAGGCGGAGTACAAGCACAAGAAGCAGACCGGTGGCCATGGCCAGTATGGCCACGTGCGGCTGGAGCTGGCTCCCCTGTCCCGGGGCAGTAGTAATGAATTTGCCAATGCCGTTGTCGGTGGGTCTATCCCAAGGAACTATATTCCGGCTGTGGAGAAAGGGGTTAATGAAGCAATCAAGGAAGGTGTTCTGGCTGGTTATCCGGTGGTGCATGTCAAGGCGACCGTATATGATGGCAGTTTCCACCCGGTGGATTCCTCGGAAATATGCTTTAAAATTGCTGGTGCCGGAGCCTACAAGAGGGGCTTATCTGCCGGGCAGCCAATTCTGCTGGAACCGATAATGAACCTCAGAGTTACCGTCCCCAGTGATTTTACCGGTGATATTATCGGCGACCTCAACACCAAGAGAGCGCGGGTGCAGGGCATGAATCCGCAGGATGGCAGCAATGTCATTGATGCCCAGGCGCCTCTGGCCGAGGTGATACG
>DAOWDO010000088.1 GCA_030638985.1 Dehalococcoidia bacterium
CCGCCAGCCAATCTACATCTCCCGCCAGGTCAACCACACCATAATCGAGGCTGCCCTGCAATACAACGAGGGTTTCACCGATAACACCCTAAGCTTCGCCAACTGCATCAATACCATTGATGGCGGCACTCACCTGACCGGCTTTCGCTCCGCCCTGACCCGGGTGCTTAACGACTACGCCCACCGCAACAAGCTGGTTAAAGAAGGCGAGTCCAATCTGGTGGGTGATGATGTCCGCGAAGGCCTGACCGCCGTCATCAGCGTCAAGCTGCAGGAGCCGCAGTTTGAGGGGCAAACCAAAGGCAAGCTGGGCAACATCGAGATCAAGAGCATGGTGGAGAGCGCCGTCGCCGAAGAGCTGGCACTCTACCTCGAGGAGCACCCGGATGACGCCAGGAGGATTATCGACAAGTGCGCTACCGCCGCCAAGGCCAGGGAGGCGGCCCGCAAGGCCCGCGACCTAGTCATCAGAAAGAGCAGCCTGGACACCGGCACCCTGCCCGGCAAACTGGCCGAATGCTCCGAGAAGGACCCCTCCCACTGCGAGCTGTACCTGGTAGAGGGCCCTTCAGCCGGCGGCTCAGCCAAGCAGGGGCGCAACCGCCGTTTCCAGGCCATCCTGCCGCTGCGGGGCAAGATTCTCAATGTGGAGAAGGCGTCCCCGGACAAGATGCTGTCCCACGAGGAAATCCGGGCCATCATCACCGCCCTGGGGGCGGGTATAGACGACGAGTTCGACGCAGCAAAGCTACGCTACCACCACGTCATCCTGATGACCGATGCCGATGTTGACGGCTCGCATATCCGCACCCTGCTGCTCACCTTCTTCTTCCGCCACATGCCGGAGCTGATAAACAACGGCCACCTGTTCATCGCCCAGCCGCCGCTGTATCACATCAAAGCGGGCAAGCAGGAACGCTGGGTGTACTCTGAGCAGGAAAAAGAAGAGTTTTTCAGCAAGTTGAAGGGAAGCAGCAGTAAGGTAAGGGTCCAGCGCTACAAGGGTCTGGGCGAGATGTCCTCCGAGCAGCTCTGGGAGACGACCATGAACCCGGCTACCCGCACCCTGCTATCGGTAACCGTGGAAGATACCGCCAAGGCGGATCGCATCTTCAGCGTGCTGATGGGTGCAGAGGTGCTGCCCCGCAAGACCTTCATCCAGACCCATGCCAAGAGTGTCAAGAACCTGGATATCTAGCCCGTTCTACTCTACCGATACAACCCATGCTCACTGATATACTCTGCCACCGCTTCCGGGACAAGGCTGCCGATTGACAGCCCGCGGCGAACCCGCTCCCTGATTACCGAGGCACTGATATCTATCTCCGGCTTGTCCAGCAATATCACCCTCGATGACACGCCGGGAATCTCATTCTCCAGCTTAGCCAAGTCAGGAACCGGGCAGCCGACCCGGGGTACGGCCACCAGCCTGCACAGGGAAATGAGCTTAACCGGCTGGTGCCACCGTGGTAAATCAAGCAGGTTATCCCAGCCGAGGATAAAGAACAGCTCATCATTACTGCTCCCTTTTTTCTTGAGCGCTCGCAGGGTATCAACGGAATAGGTCGGCCCTTCCCGCTCCAATTCCAGGGTGGATAGTTCGAGGTAGGGCTTACCGGCTATGGCCAGACGCACCATCTGCAGGCGGTGCTCGGCCGCCGAGATGGCATTATTAGCCTTTAGCCAGGGCTGGCCGGCGGGGACAAAGAGCACCAGGGCCAGCTCCAGCCGGGTCCTCACCTCCTCGGCCACAACCAGGTGGCCGCTGTGGATAGGGTCGAAGGTCCCTCCCAGAAAACCGATTTTCATTTCGTTACCACTGCCATTTAAAGCCACCACAGCGAACATTATCCCCCGGTTCCAGCCCGGCCCTCTCCAGCCTCCTCCTGAGTTCTGGCCGGATGAGATAGCCGATCATCTGCCGCCGCGCTTCCGGGTCAGTCAGGTCGGTGCCGGCCACCACCCGTTCCAGTTCTGGACCAGCGATAACAAAGGTGTCACCCTGCCGGCTCACACTAACTCTCCCTCCTACCGGCTCGGGGCGAAACTCTTTGGAAGGAGCGCCAGCCGCCGCAGTGCCGCCGCCAGCCGCTTCCAGCAATTTCCAAACCCCGGCCATGAGTTCGGGGACTCCTTCCCCGGTGACCGCTGAAATAAAAAGCACCGCTATGCTGGCTCCGGAGAAGGCCCCGTCTATCTCCCCCAGACGGGCCCGCACCTCCGGCAGGTCAATCTTGTTAATGACCACTATCTGCGGCTTTCTGGCTAGCGCAGTGTCAAACAGGCCAAGCTCGCCATTTACCATTACCATATCATCCACCGGCGCCGGCAGGCTACCGTCCAGAAGATGGATAAGCACCCTGGTACGCACCACATGGCGCAGGAATTCATGTCCCAGCCCCCGCCCCATGTGAGCACCGGCAACAAGACCGGGTATTTCAGCAACGATAAAACTGTGCTGGCCAACCTCAACCACTCCCAGTACCGGCTCCAGCGTAGTGAAAGGGTAGCTGGCTATCTTGGGCCTGGCCGCCGAAGCCGCCGCCAGCAGGGAAGACTTGCCCGCGTTAGGATAGCCGACAATACCGACATCAGCGATAAGCTTAAGCTCAAGCAGGACACTCTTCTCCTCCCCGGGTTCCCCTTTCTGAGCCAGCAGTGGAGCCTGGTTGGTGGAAGAGGCGAAGTGGCTGTTACCCAGACCGCCCCTACCCCCCTTAGCCACCACCACCTGCTGCCCCGGCTGAACCAAGTCATACTCCTCGCTATGACTGCCGATCTTCGCCACACTAGAAATGGTGGTACCCGGCGGCACCAAAAGTATCCTGTCTTTTCCGCTCCGCCCATACCTCCTCCACCCCCGGCCAGAGACACCACCCTCAGCCTTATATACTTTACCACCACGGAAAGCAATCAGGTTATTAACAACACGGTCAGCTTTAATCAACACACTACCACCCCAGCCACCATCACCACCATCAGGACCACCATACGGCACAAATTTCTCCCGGCGGAAACTGGCAGCACCACCGCCACCACTACCCGACTTCACCCCTATACTAACCCGGTCAAACATTTCTCGTTGTCACCTTTATTATTTATTCACCCTATATGTTCTTTTTAAAAGATAGATATATTTATTATTAATAATAGCATAGTGGGATTAGATATAGCCTGCGGAGTTGGGTTATTTATCGAAACAAGCAGCAAGGTAGTGGGAATCAATCATCTGGTTCTTTAGAGTTTTCGAAAAGATGGAGCACTTTTAGAAATATTCGGTGAGTTATGAAAGATTCTGGTTGGGGAGGACAGCTATCCATTTTTCCGGGTGCGTATTCTTCTTTGGATATCCTGCACCTTCCGTCGTAGCAGGGGGCTTTCTTTAATACCGCTGGCAATCTTCTCGCAGGCGTGGCTCACTGTGGATGGGCTCCGGCTGCCAAAGAAAGAACCGATCTCAGCCAGAGAACAGTTATTCTGCTGCTTGAGGAGGAACATGGCCACCTGGCGGGCCTGGGCGACCTCTTTGTCCCGGCGGCGCCCGGATAAGTCCTCCGGGGTTAGCCGGAAGCTCGAGGCCACGGTGAAAACCAGCATCGATGGAGTGGAGCGGCTGCCATCGGCTGTGCTGCTGGCTATATCCGCCAGGGCCCTGGTGGCCATCTCAGTATTGGCTTTTACCCTGAGCAACCGGGAATAGGCAATGACTCGATTGAGCCCGCCTTCAAGCTCTCTGACATTCTTCTTGATTTGCCTGGCGATAAGCTCCAGAACATCAGGCGGTAGCTCAACTCCGGAATGCTCTGCCTTGGCTTTCAGGATAGATAGCCTGGTTTCAAGGCCGGGCGGTTTAATATCAACGGCCAACCCCCATTCGAAACGGGAGCGTAGCCGGTCTTCCAGGAGGGACATGGCGCCCGGCGGGCGGTCGCTGGTTATCACCATCTGCCGGTTAGAGTTGTGCAGTTCGTTGAAGGTGTGGAAGAAGTTCTCCTCCGTCTGTTCTTTGCCGCCAATGAAATGGATATCGTCAATCATCAGCAAATCAACGCCCCTGTACTTGGCGCGGAATTCCTCCGTCTTCCGTTCGCGGATGGCGGTTATAAAGTCGTTGGTAAACTGCTCACCGCTGGCGTAGAGCACCGATACCCCGTTTGCCTGTGCCAGATTGCCGATGGCCTGTAGCAGGTGAGTTTTACCCAGCCCGGAGCCGCCGTAGATGAACAGTGGGTTGTAGCCTTGTCCCGGGCTCTGGGCGGCCGCCAGCGCGGCAGCGTGGGCCATACGATTACAATCCCCGGTGATGTAGGATTCGAAGGTATATTTGGGGTTGAAACTGGGAGAACACTCCTGGCTGGTTCTCTCGTGGCGGATGGTTCCGGCTGAGGGATTAGCCGGCCCGGCGTCCAGCTGGAAATGGACACTGATGCTGCCCCCGGTGAGCCCGAGCAGGGTTTTCTCGATCAGGGAGCGTTGCTTCCTGTCCAGATACTCGGCGGTAAAAGCGTTGGGAACGCTTATAGTAAAATGGCCACTCTGGCAGGCTATGGCCTTGGTCCCCTTGAACCACGTTCGGTAGTTTGACTTGCTGACCTGTAGTTGCAACTCCCCCAGGGCAGCTTCCCAGATCTCTTGTGCCGACTTCATTCTCTAGAGTCGCTCCTAATAATCACTAGATAAAACGCCCTGTATGTCAGTTACGAAGCTGCCGAAGAAGATCTGTCCTTGTGGCTTTACCCCCCAACTTCCTTGGGGAGATTACTGGCCCGGTGTGGCTCGGTAAGCGTCCAAGGAACTAATTCATGGTATCAGCAGGTAGACAGGGGTGGCAAGGTGTCTGGGGCTGGTTGGTAGCCGATTTTTATCCCCGCAATCTCTTGCAAGGTCTCTCGTCCTCCTGTTTTTACCCAGTTTTTAACAGACAGGCAGCGGGGAAAATTTTACAATAAAAATTTCTCCGGATGGCGAAATAAGGGGCTGGTTGCCGGGCAGGGCCTTTAGTGTTAGAATGCCTCTTCTGGAGGCCTATTTTGAGAATCGTCTTTCTGGGTACCCCCTCGTTTGCCGTCCTTCCTCTTGAACATCTCGTGCAAAACGGTTATCAGGTGGTGGCTGTCTTCACTCAACCCGATAAGCCGGCCGGGCGGGGGCGTCACCTGGTGTCTACTCCGGTGAAGGTAGCAGCGACTGCCCTGAAACTGCCGGTACTGCAACCGGAGAGCCTGAAGAAGGCGGAGGCGGTTGCCGGGTTGGACGAGTTAAAACCGGATGTTATCGTGGTCGCCGCCTTCGGCCAGATTCTACCGAAGGCTGTTTTGGACTTGCCCAGGCGCGGCAGCGTTAATGTCCACCCCTCCTTGCTGCCGAGACATCGGGGAGCATCCCCGGTGCCGGCAGCCATTCTGGCTGGAGATGAGTTTACCGGCGTCAGCATCATGCTGATGGATGAGGGGCTGGATACCGGGCCGGTGCTGGCCCGGGCCCAGATTCCCATATCGGACGGGGA
>DAOWDO010000086.1 GCA_030638985.1 Dehalococcoidia bacterium
CTTCCTCGTCTTTTTGGTCATCTTCTCTATCTTTGGCAGGGGGAACCGGTTGACATCGATGACGTTGTCCAGAAAGCGGACGGCGGTTTTAACCGTCTTTGCCATCCTGTCGTAGTCAATGGCCAGGCTGCTGTTGTCGCCGCGCAGCATCCTGGCCAGGTTAATCGAGCCCAGGTTGCACGACTCATAGGGTAAGAGTGGCTGTTCGCCGCAAGGGTTGATGCTCTCGATGCGTCCCAGATGGGGGGTGGGATTGGCCTCGTTGATGCGGTCAATGAAGACGATGCCCGGGTCTCCCGTTTTCCAGGCCATAGCCACCATCTCATCAAATACTTCCCTGGCGTTAAGCTTGCCCGCCACCTCCCGGGTGTGCGGGTTTAAAAGGTTGTAGACGGCCCCGGTTTTAACCGCCTCCATAAACTCAGCGGTTACCGCCACCGAGATATTGAAATTGGCCAGTGAGGTCAGGTCTTCCTTAGCCGTGATAAACTTCATAATATCCGGGTGGTCAACATTGAGGATAGCCATGTTGGCCCCGCGGCGCGTCCCGCCCTGCTTGATAACATCGGTGGCCACATCAAAAGCCCGCATGAAGGAGACCGGACCGCTGGCGACACCACCGGTAGAGCCCACGCGGTCTCTTTCCGGCCGCAGCTGGGAGAAAGAAAAACCGGTGCCGCCGCCGCTCTTGTGGATGAGGGCGGTGTTCTTTACCGCCTCAAAGATTGACTCCATCTTGTCCTCAATAGGCAGCACAAAACAGGCAGACAGCTGGCCCAGCTCCCGGCCGGCGTTCATCAGTGTCGGTGAGTTGGGCAGGAAGTCAAGGCTGGTCATCATCCGGTAAAACTCGTCCTCCCATATGCCGGCATCTGCCTCGGGGTTATAGGCTGGCTCGGCCACAGCGATAGCCCGGGCAACGCGGCGGAACATCTCCTCTGGTGTCTCAACGACATTACCCTGCTTGTCCTTCACCAGGTATCTTCTTTCCAGAACCCGCGATGCGTTCTGTGTAAGATTTAAGCCGGAAGCAGCTTGCGTTTCCTGCGACATGGCCATTTCCCCCTTTACCGTGCTTTCTTCCCCATCCTCACCAGCCAGGAATTCCTTTACCAGAGTCAGAATCTCAAATTCGGTGGCTGTCCTCTCGTGCTTTCGAGTCCGGGATACCAGGTGCTCCATACCGGGCAGTACCTGCGGCTTTTCCAGGCGCTCAATCACCTGCTTGGCAAGCCTCTCAATCCGGTTTCTGTCCGACATGCCCACAGACTCGGCAGCAGCAAAAATCACCCGGGCAATCTGGGTGCGATCAACCGGCCCCCCTCTTGACCTGCCGGTGCCGCTCATCTCTGCCTCCGGCGGCGGCCTCCGGCCAGTACCCCCGACCGCTCTTCAGGCAAAAGCGGCAGTTGGCCATCGGAGTGGGGAGCCGTTTCAGCACTGACCAGAGTATCCACTTCCTGCTTGAAGTCCGTTATGTCAGCAAAATCACGGTAGACGCTGGCAAAGCGAATGTAGGCAATGTTATCCAGCTCTTTTAACTTCTTCATCACCATGTCACCGAGGACGGCACTGGCCACCTCCGCCTTGCCCACTTGATAGAGCTCGGCTTCGATGTCATCGGCCAGCCGGTCAACAGCGCCAGCCGGCAACGGTCTCTTCTCACAGGCCTTACGAATACCGGCAAGCAGTTTTTCCTTGCTGAACTCCTCCCGCCGCCGGTCTTTCTTGATGACAAAGAGGCTGGCAGGCAGCACCCGCTCATAGGTTGTAAAACGTGAACTGCACCCCAGACACTGGCGCCGCCTGCGGACTCCATTGTTGACATCCCGGGAATCCACCACTCTGGAACTATCACTGCCGCAATAGGGACACCGCATGACAAAACCTCGCTATATAGTACAAGAACGATAGCCTACCACAATATATAGTGCTTGTCAAGCCAAACTTGGGTACCAGCGAAAAAAGAAAAGGCTGCGGGCAGGGGGCCCGCAGCCTTTTCGAGGGGGAAACCCTAGAATTCTAGTGCCAGCTCTTTGCCTTCTGGCTAACCACCTTATCGGATGGCGTCACCGCCTGACGCTGACGGCTGAACAGGGGACGCCGCAGGAACGAAGGGACATCCAGTTCGTCCTCGGTCTTGATATTCTTGAGCTGTCGGGTCAGTTCGTCTTCCTCTTTATCCCCATCGAATTCTGTTTTAGAGACAAAGCCGGTGGCAATCAGCGTAATCCTGACATCACCTCCCATGTTGGGGTCGTGGGCCACGCCAAAGATGATGTTGGCATCCGGGTCCACCGCCTGCTTAATCACCTCGGCGGCTTCATTGACTTCAAACAGGGTCAGGTCGCTGCCGCCGACAATATTGAACAGCACCCCCTTGGAACCCTCAATGGTAACATCCAGCAGCGGGCTGGCCAGGGCCTCCTTGGCACCGTCCACCGCCCGGTTCTTGCCCGTGCCCCGGCCGATGGACATCCAGGCAGGGCCGGCGTCCTTCATCACGGCGCTAACGTCGGCGAAATCAAGGTTAATCATTCCAGGAACGGTGATTACCTCGGAGATAGCCTGAACGCCGTGCCTGAGGACATCATCAGCCATCTTAAAGGCGCTATCGACACCGGTCTTCTGATCGCAAAGGTCAATCAGGCGGTCGTTGGGGATTATGATAAGGGTATCAACTTTGCCCAAAAGCTTGCTGATCCCCTCCTTGGCCACCTCAGAACGGTGAGTACCCTCAAAAGCAAAGGGCTTGGTCACCACAGCGATGGTCAGGGCACCACTCTCCTTGGCCGTCTCAGCAATAATACCAGCGGCGCCGGTGCCGGTGCCGCCGCCCATGCCGGCGGTGATGAACACCATATCAGCGCCGGCGACCAGCTCTTTAATCTCATCCCGGCTCTCCTCGGCTGCCTTTTGTCCCTTAGCGCAATCACCACCGACACCCAGCCCCCGGGTAAGTCTTTCCCCTAGCTGGATGCGGGTTGGTGCCTCAGTAATGGCCAGTGCCTGGGCATCGGTGTTCATGGCAATGAACTCCACACCCTGAATCTCTTCCCTGACCATGCGGGTCACCGCATTACAACCGCCACCACCGAGGCCGATAACCTTAATCCTGGCTGGATTGGGAACAAAACTTGTTTTTGCCATTTCCTCCTCCTTTTTTCCTGTCCTCTTTATTTTTTGTCTTACTAACGGAACAGGCTTCTGACTTTCAGAGCCAGTTTCCGCAGGCGGAAACCAAACCAACCGCCATTCCATCTCCGGGTGCCACGGTTCTTAGCCCCCCAGAGTAGCAGCCCAACGCTGGTGGCATATGCCGGGTCACGAACAGTATCGGCAATGCCGGAGATATAAGTAGGTACGCCCACTCTCACCGGCAGCTTCAGTATTTCACGTCCCAGCGTCTCTATCCCGGAAAGGTTAGCAGTGCCACCGGTGAGCACCATCCCGGCCGGTACCAGCGATTCATAATCAGAACGGGGCAACTCAAGCAGGATGAGTCTCAGAATCTCCTCGACCCTTGCCCGGATGATATCACACAGGTCCTGATATGATATGCCGTGCCCGTCCTCTGATATCTGGTTGGCGGTCGCCATCTGGCTTTCATAGACCGGCATAACACTGCCATACCTCTTCTTCATCTCTTCGGCCACCTCAAAGGGCAGTCCCAATCCGATGGCAATATCGCGGGTAAGCTGATAACCGGCCACCGGCAGTATGGAGGTATGCCATATACTGCCTTCCCTGAAAACACAGATGTCAGTAGTACCGCCACCGACATCAGCCAGGACAACTCCCACCTGCTTCTCGTCCGCCGTGAGGACCGCTTCGCTTGAGGCCAGCGGCTCCAGCACCAGGTCATCAATATCAATGCCGAGGCTGCGGATGCACTTGACCAGATTCTGAATAGAGGTGGCCGCGGCGGTTACAATGTGTGTCTCAACATCAAGCCTGAAACCGTACATTCCCACCGGATTCTTGACGCCGGTCTGACCATCAACAGCATAGCCCCGAGGAATGACATGCAGCAGTTTCCTATCGTTGGGCATTTTAATGCTCTGGGCGGTGCTCAACACCCGCCTCAGGTCATCGGGCCGCACCAGCCGGTCGTTGCGGGTGATAGCCACCACGCCCCGGTTGTTGACCGAGTTGACATGGCGGCCGGTAACCCCGACGTAGGCTGAGTCCACCTTAAAATTGCAGGACTGTTCTGCCTTCCTCACCGACTCACGGATCGCCTCCCGGGCGTCGTTGATGTTGACCACCAGTCCCTTGTGCAAACCATGCGAGGGGGTAACGCCGACGCCAACTATCCGGGTAGTGCCGGCATCGCTAACCTCGGCAACGGTGGTGCATATCTTGGTGGTACCAACATCAATTGAAGATATAGTGTGTTTTTTCATCTGGCTCCTCCTTTTTATAGCCTATATTTTGACCTATCTGAGCTAATTTAGCCCTCACATCTTTAACCTCCTCCTCCCGCTTAGGTTACTGGAACGGCGCCGAAGAAACGCCGAGAACTTCCCGTAAGATAATCGGCTTGCGCCAGCCGCCGGGATTTATGTCACCTAAAAAACTTAATCTCTCGGTGGATTCGCGCCACTCATCCTCGGTGATGATGCGCTCCGCCGCTCGCAGCCGGGCGCTGCGTGCCCGCGGATTAGCCTCCACCTCAGCTACCGAGGGAGTGATGACCTTCCTATTGATTATTCTAAGGCGGGCGGTGTGCTGACAGCGGCAAACAGGGACATCCAGCGGACAAATGCAGTCCTTCGATTCCTGCTGCCATAAGCGCTTGACAATGCGGTCTTCGAGAGAGTGGTAGCTGACGACCACCAGCCTGCCGTCGTAACCAAGCAAATTAACTGCCTGTTTGATGGCGGTTTCCAGGTTCCCAAGCTCGTTATTGACCGCTATGCGCAGCGCCTGGAAGGTCCTGGTGGCCGGATGGATCCTGCCCTTCCTCGGGCCTATCGCCCCCTCTACCACCCGGGCCAACCCGAGGGTGGTCTTTATAGGACGCCCGGCAATAATGCGCCGTGCTATGCGATAGCTGTAGCTCTCTTCGCCGTATTCCCGGATAATACGGGCTAGCTCTGACTCGGAGTAATCGTTGACAATATCGGCGGCGGTAAGCTTCTGGCCAGGGTCAAAACGCATGTCCAGGGGAGCATCCTGCTGAAAGCTGAACCCACGGCCACTGCTGGCCAGCTGCAAAGAGGACAGCCCTAGGTCAAAGAGAATACCGTTAACCGGCAGGAAATCGTGCTTTATACAGATCGCCTCTAAATTGGCGAAGTTATCATTGACAATAAGAACGGAGCTTCCATAGGCGGCCAGTCCGTCACGCGCCGCCTTTACCGCTTCCGGGTCGGCATCAATGCCAAGCAACTGGCCACCGGGTGAGCTGCGCTCCATAATAGCGGCGGCATGGCCACCACCGCCAACGGTGCAGTCTATGTAGCGGCCGCCGGGCTGGATGGACAGAGCACCAACGGTCTCCTTCAGTAGAACCGGTATATGAGTCGGCAGCGACATCACCAAGCCTCTAACCACTTTCCATGCTCTCGATTATCTGCCAGGCCTGATCCTGACTGGCCGACTTTTCTTCGTCCCAAAGGGCCTTGCTCCACAGCTCAAGGTAGTTGTTGGCCCCGGCGACAACTACCTCATCCTCAATCTGGGCATGCTCCCTAAGAGGCGCCGGCAGACCGATTCTTCCCTGGCCATCGAGGTTGAGGTAGAAAGCGGTGGCAAAAAGAGCCCGGTTGAGCCGCCTTAACTTGCTGCGGGTTATCGGGCCACCGGTAAGGGAGTCAGCCAGCTTCTTCCACTCCGGCAGGGTATAAGCAGTAATGCACCTCTCTATGCCTGGCGTCAGTACCACGCCGTCCTTCAGCCGCGCCCGAAAACGAGGCGGCAGCGGCACCCTGCCCTTATCATCCAGCTTGTATTCAAACTCGCCGAAAAACATCTGCCCTATTTAAACCTGCCCAACTCCAGACCAAGAGGCCACCGAATGAGACCTAATCTCCCCTTTTTCACCACTTTCCCCCACTTGACAACAATTCTACTACACTTCACCCACCACTTGTCAATACTTTACAGTTAAATTTTTACCAAGTAGTACTATTTTGTTAGGTCAGGCTGTGTGGTAATATGGTACTGTCCCCCTTAATCTCGGGCGAACAGGAGCAGGCAATGCGTATTGACATCTTCACCCTCTTCCCCCGGATGTTCGATGGCCCGTTCGGCACCGGCATTTTCCAGCGGGCACTCAGCCAGGGGCTGGTTGAGCTTCACATCCACAACATCCGGGACTACACCCACGATAAACACCATACTGCCGACGATTACCCCTTCGGCGGCGGCGGCGGCATGGTGCTCAAGCCAGAACCCATTTTTGAGGCGGTGGAGCAGGCCAGAAAAGAGGTACCCGCCGGGGAAGAGCCGCCCATTATACTGCTCAGCCCACAGGGGCGCCTTTTCTGCCATGCTACAGCCAGCGAGCTGTCCCGGCAGCAGTGTCTTATGCTCATCTGCGGACACTACGAAGGCGTTGATGATCGGGTGCGCCAGCACCTGGCCACCGATGAAATCAGTATTGGTGACTACGTCCTCAGCGGTGGTGAGCCGGCGGCCATGGTGGTGGTTGACGCCATCGTCAGGCTGATACCGGGCGTCCTCGGTAGTGAGGATTCGGCCAAGCACGATTCCCACAGCGACGGCCTGCTACAGTATCCCCAGTACACCCGCCCGGCGACATTCCGGAAGTGGTCGGTGCCCGAGGTCTTGCTCTCCGGGAACCACGCCCAGGTTGCCCGGTGGCGCCGCCAGCAGGCCACCCAGCGCACCCTTGAGCGCCGTCCTGAGCTGATTGATAAAGCCAAACAGGGCCCGGAGGCACAGCCACCGTCAGCCGACATGACCTGAAGAACTTGCCAAAAGAACTGGATTGGGTTATTATAAGGAGTTTTAGCGATGAATATGACATCACTCATCGAAGTTAAGCCTAATCCTGAGATACCCTCCCTGTCCCCCGGTGACACGGTCAAGGTCCACACCAAAATCGTTGAGGGGGAAAAGGAGCGCATCCAGATTTTTCAGGGTATAGTGATCCGTATCCGGCGCAGCGCCGATGGCGGCAGCTTTACCGTCCGGCGGGTGGCCTACGGCGTCGGTGTTGAGCGCACCTTCCCCTTCCTGTCTCCACGGATAGCCAAGGTAGAAGTAGTACGACACGGCAAGGTGCGTCGCGCCAAGCTTTATTACCTGCGCGGCTTAAGCGGTAAGGCAGCCCGCATCAA
>DAOWDO010000029.1 GCA_030638985.1 Dehalococcoidia bacterium
AAACCTCCTTTTCCCCCTTAGCTGTAACCGTTATGGTTTCTTATCGGCTGCCCTTATCTATTTCAAGGGGTCTGTTCAATCCTGATAATGGGATACGCGCCTAGAGGGATTCGAACCCACGACCCTCGGTTCCGAAGACCGATGCTCTGTCCGCTGAGCTATAGGCGCCCGATATGGGGTGAGTGGAGGGATTTGAACCCTCGATCTCCAGGGCCACAACCTGGCGCCTTAGACCACTGGGCTACACTCACCATGCAGGCTCAAGCCATTATAGCCGAAAACAGGCACCCCATCAACGGCAAGGACTACCTTGACTCCATCTCCACAATAGTGACGCCGGCTCCCCCCTCTCCATAACCACCGGTGCGAAAGGATTTTACCAGTGTATGGCTCTCAAGGGCTTTCCGGACAGCCTGCCTCAGAATCCCAACCCCCTGTCCATGAATCACCCTGACACGGGTCAGTCCATCCATGAAGGCGCCATCCAGAAACTCGTCCAGCTTAAAAAGAGCTTCATCAACCGTCAGTCGACGCAGGTGTATTTCGCCAGATAGTGGTAACTGGCCGCCCTCATTATTTTTCACCAGCCTTCTCTCTGATGCAGATTCTAGCACCGCACCCCGGTAGGACACAAATTCCTTTTACTTCCGGGCCAGCAGTATTATCGACCGGCTAAAAGAGGCGGGCATCAAAGGCCCGCTGATCATCGGACAGATGGGAAAGCCGGTGTGCCGGATACCGGTTAATCGGCATAGTGCTCATCGGCGGGCTGAACCCGGTAGCAGCAGCAGCCTTCCGGCTGGCAACCATGTTGCCCCCTCTCTTAACGATTTGCCTTTATAAGCTTAATGTTATAAATTGAAAAGAGATTATATCCCGATTAAAGCTACCACAAACAGGTTCAGGAGGTACTACCATGTGCTGGGATTTTGGTGTTGGCTGGTGGGGACCCATCGGCGGAATACTGTCACTGCTGTTCCTGGCCGGGCTCATTGTCCTCATCGTCTGGGGAGTCAGGAAACTGAGCGAGGGCGGCAGCACGACGACCAGGAGCGACTCTATTGAGATAGCCAAAGAACGCTACGCCAAAGGCGAGGTATCCAAAGAAGAGTTTGAACAAATCAAGAAGGACCTGTCATAATTCAAGACCATGACACGGGACAAGCCAAAGCTCAATAAGGTCGTCACCGAAGTCGTCGGCATGACCTGTTCCCACTGTGCCGTCACCATCGAAAAGGGGCTGAGTAAGGTGGCCGGCGTGGAGCAGGCACAGGTTAACTTTGCCACCGGTAAGGCTACCGTGGACTTCGATCCGAAAAAAACGGATATAGCCCAAATCCAGTCTGCAATTGACAAGCTGGGCTACAAAACAGCCACCAAGAAAGCCACCTTCTCGGTAAGCGGCATGACCTGTGTCCGCTGTGCCAGCCGGGTTGAGCAGGCTCTCAAAAACTTTCCCGGGGTGGTCTCCGCCAATGTCAACCTGGCTTCGGAAAAGGCAACTGTAGAGTATATCCTGGGAACCGAGTTTGCCCAACTGAGAAAAGCGGTCAAGAGCGCCGGATACACACTTGGCCAGGAGACAGAAGTCCTGGAAGACGTTACCGCTACCGCCAATCGTGAGGTTCGGGCTCTGAGAAACCGGTTCCTGCTGGCCATCATCCTCGGCGTTATCTTGCTGGCCCTCAGCTTTGCGCCGACATTTACCGGCAAGGCCTACCTGCTGTGGGCGCTGGCCACCCCGGTGCAATTCTGGGCCGGCTGGCGCTTCTACCGGGGGGCCTGGGGAGCGCTCAAGAATAAGACCACCGATATGAACACTCTTATCGCCGTTGGCACCTCGGCCGCTTATTTTTACAGCGTGGTGGCCGTCCTCTTCCCGGGTGTCTTCACCGGGGCCGGCATCGAGCCCAGCCTGTACTTTGATACCTCGGCCATGATTATTGCCCTCATCCTCCTCGGCCGCTTTCTGGAATCCAGGGCCAAAGGGCAGACCTCGGCAGCCATAAAGAAACTCATCGGTCTGCGGCCGAAGACGGCAAGGGTTATACGAAACGGGCAGGAAGAAAAGATTCCGGTTGATGATGTCCAGGTAAAAGATATAATTGTCGTCAGGCCCGGCGAAAGGATACCGGTGGACGGCATTATCCGCCAGGGCTACTCCACCGTTGATGAGTCCATGATTACCGGAGAGAGCATCCCGGTGGAAAAAACCACCGGCAACGCCGTCATCGGCGCCACCATGAACAAGACGGGCAGCTTCCAGTTTGAAGCAACCAGGGTAGGCAAGGACACCACCCTTGCCCAGATAATCCGGCTGGTTGAGGAAGCCCAGGGGAGCAAGGCCCCCATCCAGCGCCTGGCCGATGTCGTTGCCAGCTACTTTGTACCGGCGGTAATCAGCATTGCCATTGTCACCTTCATAATCTGGTTCTTTGTCGGGCCATCGCCGGCATTTACCTTCGCCCTGCTCAACTTTGTCGCCGTGCTCATCATCTCCTGCCCCTGTGCTCTAGGACTGGCCACGCCGACAGCCATAGTCGTCGGCACCGGCAAGGGAGCGGAGCACGGCATCCTGTTCCGCAACGCCGAATCACTGGAGAAGTGCCACCTGATAAGCACCGTCCTGCTGGATAAAACAGGCACCCTTACCCTTGGCGAGCCCAGAGTAACCGATATTGTCACCACCAACTCTTCCCAGGATGAGGTGCTGCAACTGGCAGCCTCGGCAGAGAAGGGTTCGGAACACCCACTGGGTGAGGCCATCGTCAATGAGGCAAAGGAGAGGAAGCTCAAGCTAATTCAGGCCACCGAGTTCGATGTCATCCCCGGACACGGTATTGAAGCCAGGGTGGCAGGAAAGAAACTGCTACTGGGCAACCTCAAGCTGATGAAGGAAAGGGGGCTTTCAACAAACGGCCTGGACAAAGAGGCCGAACGTCTCTGGGCGCAGGGCAAAACGGTAATGTTCCTCGGCCTGGAAGACCGGGTAACCGGCATTATAGCCCTGGCCGATACCCTGAAACCAAGCTCAAAAGAGGCGTTACAGAGGCTTCATCAGATGAGAATAGAGCTGGTGATGATTACCGGCGACAACCGCCGTACCGCCGAGGCAATCACCCGGCAGCTGGGCATCGACCGGGTGCTCTCCGAGGTGCTACCGGAAGACAAGGCCCGGCAGGTCAAGAAGCTGCAGCGGGACGGCGGCGTGGTGGCCATGGTCGGTGACGGCATCAATGACGCCCCGGCCCTGGCTCAGGCCGATGTCGGCATCGCCATCGGTACCGGCACCGACGTCGCCGTGGAGGCCGGGGACATCACTCTCATCGGCGGCGACCTATCCGGAATCGCTACCGCCATTTCCCTGAGCAAGCGCACCATGAGAACCATAAAGCAAAACCTCTTCTGGGCGTTCGCCTATAACACTGCTCTCATTCCGGTGGCCGCCGGAGTTCTCTACCTTGCCTTCAGCCAGACCGGTGTCCCCTCGGGATTTCACTTCATCCTGGGTGATTTCGGCTTCCTCAACCCGATCATGGCAGCGGCAGCCATGGCGGCAAGCTCGCTTACCGTCGTTTCCAACTCGCTTCGCCTCAGAAGGTTCAAGGTAACTCAACCGGCTTCCTAGGCAAGAAGAGGACAAGCTAACCACTACTGCAAAGCAGTGCCCAATGCTCCCAGCCGCTGCAGGTAACGATGCGCCTCAAGAGCTGCCTTAGCGCCCTCACCAGCGGCGACCACTATCTGTTTTTCGGGCACGTCGGTAACATCACCGGCAGCAAAAAGTCCGGGCACTCCGGTCTTGCAGGAGCGGTCTACCGGTATTTCAGCCAACTCGTTGAGTTCTACAATGTCTTTGACCGGCTCCGAGTTGGGCACCATGCCGATCTCAATAAAGACACCGGTAACATCCAGCCTTTTCACCTCACCGCTCTTCAGGTCCCTTATCACCACCCCGGCGACAAAATCCTGCCCATCAATCACCTCCACCCGGTGTTCAAGGTGGATATCAATGTTCTGGCCACTCTTAAGCTGGGCAACAAGAACCGGGTCGCCGGTTAAAGGGGTTTGCGATACCATATCCACATGCTCGGCAATCTTCATTAAATCCAGCACTGCCTCCAGCGCAGAGTT
>DAOWDO010000034.1 GCA_030638985.1 Dehalococcoidia bacterium
CAGTCTTCTTTATGGTAGTGCCCTTTATCGCCCTTGCCCTCTTCATTACCGCCATGGCTGTTCCCGAGAACCGTAACCAGGCTGCCCGCAAGTTGGATTGGCAGGGAACAATGCTCATCTTTATAGGCCTGCTGGGTATAGCCTACGGCTTGATAACTGGCCCGGTTGCCGGTTGGGATAATCTGTTTGTCCTGATTGGCCTGATTGGCGGGCCTATCGTCTTCGCCCTGTTCATCATCACAGAACTGAGGCAGAAAGAGCCCCTGGTGCCCCTGCATATATTTAAAAACCCGCTGGTTGCCGGAGCCAATACGGTTACACTGTTCCTCTATTTTGCCTTAAATGGTGTCATCTTTTTTCTGGTTCTCAACCTGCAACAGGTACAGGGATACTCTCCAACCGCCGCCGGACTGGCCCTCTTGCCACCCATCGTGCTGATCACAATTTTCGCCGGCCCCGCCGGAGCACTGGCCGACAGGATAGGCCCACGCCGACAAATGATACTGGGACCGGTCGTTGTCGCTATCGGCATGTCGCTGCTGATTACCGGCGGTACAAATGTCAATTACTTTCTCCATTTTCTCCCCGGGCTGATACTCTTTGGCGCCGGCATGGCCCTTACCATAGCCCCACTGACTAAATCGGCACTACTGGTTGCCCCTCAATACTCCGGTTCAGCCTCCGGAGCCAACAACGCCATATCAAGGATTGCGGCGCTTATGGCCATAGCCGTTTTAGGTGTCGTTATCGTCTCAACCTTCACTGTCCGGCTAAACGATACTTTGGCCGCCTCCGCCCTAACTGTGGAGGAACAGCAGTACATTATCAGCCAGTCAGATAAGCTGGGTGGCATTGTTATCCCGGAGAGCTTTGACGAAAACAGCCGTATTCAGGCACGAGATGCTATTAACCGTTCTTTTGTCTTCGGCTTTCGCTTGGCGATTGGCCTGAGTGCCGCCCTGGCGCTGGTTGGAGCGGCGGTCTCCTTTTTTACCATTCATGGACCACCACCGGGACAGGCCACCGGGAAGACTCCTGCCAGTCACTCTCTGCCGGATGAGGGCTGAACTCGAGCCCATCCAGATACAATGTCCACGGGACTTCCTGGTTTCAGGCCGACAACTTGCAGACTGTCCTAGATTTCGCACCAGGCAAAAGTCAAGGTATTAGGGCCGGTTGGAGCGCCGAGAATATCGTTAATAATATTTACAAAAGCAATTTCAACGTTTTGGAACTTGCTCTCAATGTCCTCTCTCAATCTCCGGGCCCCTTCGGGATAATCTCCATGAGTGATAACCACTCTTATTTTTTTGCCCTGCCTGCTCGGCTTTTCTGTTTCCTTTTCAAATTGCCGAAAAAGAACAGCCGGTATATCTCTGGCTTTGCTCCTTAACCCAACCGGGGTTATTTTCCCCTTTTTAATGGATAATACCGGGCGTATGCCCAACCTGGTCATACCTCTTACCACGTTGGCTACAAGAGAGGATATGCGCCCACTGGCCTCCAGCCACTTGATTTCCTCAAACATTACCGAAAGGTGAACCCGTTCAATGAACTCCTGCAGTACTTCCACTACGTCTGCCATCCCCTTTTTGCTCTTAATCAGGTCGATTGCCTTCAATATCACCAGCGCCTGGCCGCCACTGGCATTCATAGAGTCCAATACACAAATTTTTTCTTTCTTTTCCGGCTCCAGGAGTTTCTTTGCCAAAACTGCCGAATTGTAGCTTCCGGAGTGCGCCGAAGTAAACGTAATGCAAATTATTTCCTTAAATCTCTGGAGCTGGCTCTCGAATCTAAGCAGGAAGTCCCTGGGCGACGGCTGGGAAGTCTTGCCGAGGCTCGCAATTCCCATTCTCGTCAGCTCCCTCATTTTTTGAAAGGTATTCTCTCCAGGAATTAATTCCAGTCCCGGCCAGTGTAATGCGACGGGCACGATTCCTATCTTGTGTTTCTCAACTATGTCCTGAGGCAAATCAGCAGTCTCTTCGGCGACTATGCCTATATTCTCCATAGACCACCTCCTATCCAGAGTGCCAGCATAATGCGGCAATTTACCACACATTCACAGCAAATGCCACCCCCCCCCATCCCGCACAAAAATGATAAAGTTCTCCCGGCAATACGTAGTAGCTCGCTCAGGTCACCAGCAGCCCTCAACCTTGAACAGACAGGAAAAAACTGTTCGTGATATAATGCCCCGAGCGCCACAGCGCTAATACAAAGGAGACATAGTGGGAAAACAAAATAGAGTCCAGTGGGTGTACGCTTCTCGTGACAGCGGGGAGCTGGAGGAACGCTATGACCAGTGGGCCAAGGACTACGACAGCGATCTTGAACAGGACTTCGAGTATAGGGCCCCTCGGATGACGGCCGATATCTTCGCCAAATACGTATCTAAAGAAGCCATCATTCTAGATGCCGGAGCCGGCACCGGTCTGGTGGGTGAGATTCTGGCCAAAATGGGCTACAGCCAACTGATAGCCATGGATATGTCCCAGGGTATGCTGGACGCAGCACGCAAGAAAAACGTTTACCGGGAACTCCACCGTATGGTGATGGGGGAGCACCTGGATTTTGCTTCGGATTCATTTGATGCCGCAATAAGCGTTGGTGTTCTCACCCTGGGACACGCGCCGGCCAGTTCTCTCGACGAGTTGGTCCGCATCACCAAACCTGGTGGCTACATCGTCTTTACTCTGCGCCCCGATGTTTATCAAGGACATGGCTTCAAAGAGAAGCAGGATAAGCTGAAATCTAACAGCAAGTGGAAACTGGTAGAGGTCAGCCAGAAGCTGCAAGTGCTCCCGAAGGGAGAACCGGACGTATACCACCAGATATGGGTTTATCAGGTTATCTAGACAAGCTATAACTGGTGTTCCCAACTGTTTTCAAGCTGGTTCCTGATGAATGAAAGAGCATTTTACGATATTCTGATTATAGCCTGGTTCGCAATTGCGGCGGCCACCTTTGTAACCCTTCTCCGCATTCCCGCCCCCTATGGCCGCCATTCCCGCAGCGGCTGGGGGCCCACAATCAGCGAGAAACTGGGCAGGGTGGTCATGGAGGGCACAGCCCTGCTCATGTTTGTAGCCTTTTTCATGCTTGGCAGTACCACCACAATACCCGCCCTTGTCTTGCTGGGTTTATGGTGCCTGCACTACATAGACCGCACTTTCATCTACCCCTTCAACCTCCGCATCACATCAAATCGGATGCCAATCATCGTGATGAGTGCCGGCCTTTTATTCAACGCCGTAAACGGGTACCTTAACAGCCGATATATCTTCACCTTCTCTAATGGATACACCAACGAATGGCTGGTAGACTATCGGTTTATTATCGG
Source organism: Dehalococcoidia bacterium (assembly GCA_030638985.1). Classification (GTDB taxonomy): domain Bacteria; phylum Chloroflexota; class Dehalococcoidia; order Dehalococcoidales; family DAOWLH01; genus DAOWLH01. The sequence continues at coordinate 3,347 of DAOWDO010000034.1, forward strand.
GCTGAGCCTATTTCTTGCCGGTTTTATCATCAACCGGAGCGCAGACCGCACACTTCACAATCTGCGCCACCACGGAGAGCCCGGTTACAAAATCCCACACCAGGGTTTCTATCGATGGATATCATCACCCAATTACTTCGGCGAGATCATCACCTGGATTGGATGGGCGGTGGCGACATGGTCATTGGCTGGCCTGGCATTTGCGGTATGGACGGTGGCAAACCTGGCACCTAGGGCTCGAGCTCACCACACCTGGTACCGGGAACGTTTCCCGGACTACCCACCAAGACGCAGGGCCCTGGTGCCCTGGATATGGTAGCCGAAATAGCCCCAGGCACCACCAACAACCCCGTTAAGGATACTCTCACCGGCAACGATGGTGAGAGAACTGCACTCCCTGTGCCGGGGCAGTAACCGGTTCATTATTGCTGCTCTTGTATAACCGGGTAGCCCTGCTGCTGCCATGCGATCAGGCCACCGGCAAGGTTCCAGACATTGGTGTGGCCCAGCTCGACCAGCGCGGTGGCAATAAGGCTACTGTTCATGCCAATCTGACAATAGACGACTATCTTTGCTGACTCATCCTGCGGCAGCTGGTCCAGGCTCTGCCCGAATTCCGAGGCGGGAATATGCAGGTCGGTGCCCTGGATTTCCACCGAGTAGGCGGGGTCAGTATTTATCATCAGGAAATCCTTGTCCTCAAGCATGGAACTGAGCTGTGCCGGAGAGACATTCCGATAGGAGCCACCGTCGACGGTTACTTCCGTGCCTGTCACTCCGCCGTTGGAGGCCCCACCGCCACAGGCAATCAGTGAAGCCACGGCCATCACCAGCATACCTAACACGAGCATTAACCGTTTCATTCCCCACTCCTTGTAGTAAATATATATATATTTATGATACTACTCGACTGCTAATTACACAAGGCGGGCAGAGGAATCACCCAATCCTTTTAATGGCCTGCAGGCCGAGGAAGGCACCGAGGGCTATCGCCCCACCGAAAACAAAGCCATTCAAGCCCAGAGAAGGCACTGCCGAGAAAAAGCCGCCGATAGTACAACCCCCAGCCAGCCCGGCGCCATAGCCCATCAACACACCGCCCAGAAGAATCTGGAAGTAGCGGCGCCTTTGCCTCACCAGCCTTATCTTGAATTCGCCGGAGAGCAGCGCCGCAATCAAAGCACCCATGATAATGCCACCATTTATCATAAGCCCCCAGGTCAACTGACCCGGCGAACTGGCCACCACTCAGGTGCCGGGGACAGCCATCACCTCCACCGGCAGCCCCAGAAAATTAAGTGCCTCGCTAGACCAGCGAGAGACCTCGCCGGTAATCCCCCAGGGCCGATCAACAGCCAAATACTCAAAGATGTTTATCACTCCCAGGATGACACCGCCAAGAGCGACCGGCCAGAAGGAAACAAAGATAGCCCGCAGCCCTTTGGTCAACCTGGCCCCCCGCCCAATCGTTTCGGGCGGGATGTCATCCCGGCCGGTGGTAATCTTGCTGCGAGGTCGTCTCAGGTGCACCAACAGGTAAGCCAGCCCCAAAACGGCCAGAGTGAGCAGAACAGCTCCCGGCCAGCCCAGAGACTGTGGCAGCCAGACCCGTGGCAGTTGCGATATATAGTTGGGCCACCACCAGCCCCAGCTATGCAACAGGAAGCCCATGCCAATCACTATGCCCAGCAGGGTAACCAGTGCGGAGACCGCCCCTTCACCAATGCGGTACAGCGTACCCACCATACAGTTACCGGCAAGCACCATACCCAGGCCAAACATCACGCCCGCCAGGACAAGGTGCCAGCCAAAGGGAGAAGCGTGAGCGTTTACCGGTATTTCTCCGGTGCTAGGGTCAGGCACCATCTGGTACATGACCAGGGCAAAACCAATGGTGGCTATGGCCATACCCGCCAGGATGGCTTTTAATATCTGCCCGTGCCGGAAGAGATAAAAATTACTGAAGCCAGAGACAAAACAGAGCTGGCTGCGCTGTAATGCAAAGCCGAAGGCCAGGCCAAATATCCAGAATATGGCCAGCCGGGGGAGGCCGGGGTTAAGGGCTACAAAAACAAGAGCGGCTGCCACCAGCACCAGCAAACCCAGCCAAATACGCCAATCCCGCCACCGGCCGGGTTTGCTGCCCGATATCTCAGATAGTGCCATCTTGCCCGCCATGGATGATACCGCATCAAGTTTACCATGAGTTTGACTCACAGCAAAACGGGAGTTGCTTGCTTACCTCTCCGGGCAGGCCCCTTAATCTTCGGCAAAGTCAATCACTACGGGCAGCCAAAGATGGCGTCAGCCAGGCGATATCTAGGGTATTAAAACGCAGATTTAGCTGCTATAATCTCCCCGGATGTGATTTAGGTCATAGGAGCTTTCTCTGCCACAGACTATTATAGCAGCAGGAATTAGAGTAACCAGGTGATACAATGAACAGCCAATGCCCGGGACAGGATAGCAGAAACCTGCGCGCGGCGCTGTATAAATGCCCCAATTGCGGTGCCATGGTCGAGATCTTCTCCGACGAACTCAAGTTCAGATGCCGCAAGTGCGGCCAATATGTCTACCGAGAGAAAACCCCGTCATGTATCGAGTGGTGCGCTTCCGCCCGCCAGTGTATTGGTGAAGAGAGATGGCGGCAGCTGACCGGTGGTACTCAGTAGCTTTAAGTCCAGACTGCTGGCCCCAGATAGCGCTACATTTACACCGGGATGGCTCTCCATGGCTTTCGTTGCAGTTCCATCCTAAAAGACATATAATCCTGGGCGATGTTATCACCAGCATGAGGAGGAAGTCCGTGACCAAAGTAACCATGGGGCCGGGAACGCTTGTCTATCCAATGCCGGCATTTTTAGTCGGTGCCGACGTGGGCAGCAAGCCGAATTTTATAACTGTCGCCTGGGGTGGTATCGCCAGCGGTCAGCCGCCAATGATTTCAGTCGCCCTGCGCCACCGCCGCTATACCTATAAAGGCATAAAGCAGACCGGCACTTTCTCCGTCAACATACCTTCCAGCGACATGACAACCGAAACAGACTACTGTGGCATCGTCTCCGGGACAAGGAGCGACAAAGTGGCCGTCTGCCGCTTTAAGGTCTTCTACGGCAAGCTGGGTAACGCTCCTATGATTGAGCAATGCCCGCTAAACCTGGAGTGTAGCGTGGTACACATCCTGAACTTGGGCAGTCACGCCCTGATAATCGGCAGGATTGAGGAAAGCCACATCACCGAAAATTGTCTCACCAATGGTAAACCGGATATTACCAAGATCAAGCCCATCCTCTACTCCGAAAGCCCGGACAATCAGTATCGGGCCTTCGGAGAGACCATCGCCACTGCTTTTCGGGTTGGCCGGAAGCTCAAAACGCAGGAGAAAAAGTCCACGAGATAGCGCCTTACTTCACTTCAGCAGTATATTCTTTTTGCTCCAGAAAGTCGGCTTCCAAGTTGTAGCCCGGGATTCAATCCGTACAGGAACATAAAACGTCTACCCAATAGTCTTAATGGGCGCTATTAATACAGGGAATGGCTAAAATAGGGAGTAAGAGAGCGAAGGCAGGAGTTTACAGTGGTAGCCCTTACCTCCGATTACCCCAAAACGGGCTTGACCCGGCTATAAGCTCTCCTCTTATAATAAGCACAACATGCTGGAGGGGAAGTGTTCGCGGTGCGGCACCTATCGTTGCGGCTGGGCGTTGCTCAACCCCAGATATCAAACCTGCCCAAAATGCGGCGCCGGTTTAGAGATAACCGAAGACAGCGGCAGGGTCCTCAAGGGCTTCTCACCTTTTTCTGCGGAAAGGATTGATGTCAATCCAGCCAGCGACACCACCCCCTCCCCCACAAAGGACGCGAACGGCAAAAAGGAGCCACCCGCTCTCTGAGCCGTGGCCCGCCCTGCCCGACGGCACCTCCGGCCACCGGCTGCACGCTCCCACTTTCGCTTACACAACAAGCTTCGTCAATAAAGATCGGCTACGCCCGGTAAGGCAATCGTGAGAAGCCGGGGCAGGCTGTCAATGGCAGGCGCCGGGTACAAAAGATGCGTCTAAAAACTATCAGCGGAGATGGTTCCCCTAACCGCTGACTTGAGCCTTAAGCTAAATAATCATCCACAGCCAGCTTCAGCGCTTTGACGGCCAGAGAAGCGCCATACTGGCTATCCTCGGGCAAGCCGCCCAAAGCATCCAGGACTTCCTGCTGGCCAAGCTCCCGGGCTTGAGCAACGGCCATATCCTTGACCAACTCGGTGACTACACTGCCGGCGGCAATAGCCGGGGCTTCGCCATCCGAGGTAAAAGAGGCAGCGGCAACAACGCCTTTTTCTATATTAATCCAGATAGCCATCATTTCGCCGTTGCCACTGGTAGCTATGCCGAAGCCACTATACCCCCCCATATCGCACATGTTTCTCGGCTCGACAGCGTGTTCAGCAACAATCTCGGAATAGCGCTTCCGCAATAACGCCTTGAGGTTTTCGCGATATATATCCAGGGCACCACCGGTCATCTTCTACCTCCTGCCAGTCAAGCAGCCTCTCCATAGTCTAGCCAACTCTGGTTCCGTTAGCAAACGGCCGGGTTTTTCGACCCCTGCCAGCAGGCGACGAGAGGACAGGTAAAACTCGGGCCGGCCACCGGCGATGGGGTCCTACCCCCTGAACTTATTGGTGATAGGTAGCCTCCGATCCCGACCGAAAGCCTTGGTGGTTATCTTGACCCCTGGCGGCGCCTGGCGGCGTTTGTACTCGCTGGCATCGACCAGGCGGGCAACCTTTTTGACCACCTCCGGGTCAACACCCTGCCTGATGATTTGCTCAACGCTTTTGTCTTCTTCAACATAGGCAGTCAAAACCGAATCCAGCAGTTCATAGGGAGGTAGCGTATCCGTATCCCTCTGGTCAGGGCCGAGCTCTGCCGAAGGGGTCTTGGCAAGCACGGAGGGTGGAATCAACTCCATACCGGCCACCGAGTTGCGATAGCGGGCCAGTTTATAGACCATCGTCTTGGGCACGTCCTTGATTACAGAAAAGCCCCCGGCCATATCACCGTAGAGAGTGGTATATCCGGTGGCCATCTCGCTCTTATTGCCCGTGGCCAGCACCAGCCAGCCGAACTTGTTGGATAGCGCCATCAGCAGGTTGCCCCGGATACGCGCCTGGATGTTTTCTTCAGCGGTGCCTGATTCGATTCCGCTAAAGGGCCCGGCCAGCAAATCAAGGTAGGCCTGAAAAACCTTCTCTATGGGGATATTCATCAGACTAATGCCCAGGTTTTGAGCCAGTAGCCCGGCATCCGAGAGGCTTCCCTGTGAGGAATAGCGTGAAGGCATGGCCACTGCCACCACGTTCTCCGCCCCGAGGGCATCAACGGCTATGGTGGCTACCAGGCTGGAATCAACGCCCCCGGAGAGACCAATAACCACTTTACCAAAACCATTCTTGTGGACATAGTCGCCGGTGCCCAGCACCAGGGCGTGATAGATTTCAGCAGCAAGGTCATAGCTTCCACGAGGCTGCCGCCCGGGTAGCGCCGGTTTGGTTTTGGTGACGGTAACTCAGAAACGACTACCCTTGCGGTCGGCCATTGCTCCCTGCCTCCGGTGGGAGTACTGCCACCAGTGCCAGCCACCGGCTCAACATCCAGGTCAACCAGCACCAGGTCTTCGGTAAACTGTCGGCCCTGGGCCAGTAGCCGGCCTTTGGCATCTATCACCAGGCTGTTGCCGTCAAAGACCAGCTCGTCCTGGCCGCCAACCAGATTGTTGTAGACAATGATAACCCCATTATCCCGGGCACGCCGGGCAAGGGTCTTTTTACGATATTCCGCTTTGCCGTAGTGATAGGGCGAGGCACTGATATTAACGATAACACCAGCCCCGGAGCTGGCCTGGGCAGAAACCGGTCCGTCTTCATGCCAGATATCCTCACAGATATTGACGCCAACACCGACACCGGCAACAACATACACCGGGCAGCCTTTACCAGATTGGAAATAACGGTTCTCGTCAAAGACTCCGTAGTTTGGCAGACATATTTTGTGATAAATATCTGCCAGCTTGCCATCATGGATAATGGCGGCGGCATTATAGGGGCCGTCCCTGCCATCAATGAAGCCAACGACAACCGAGAGCCCAGAGGAGGCTCTGACCACCCGGCCCAGATATTTCTGGTTATCACTGACAAACTGCGGCTTGAGTATCAAATCTTCGGGTGGATAGCCACAGAGGGCAAGCTCCGGGAAGGTCACCAGATCAGCCCCCAGTGACCGGGCCTGCTCTATGGCCTCAATAATCTTTTTAAGGTTGCCGTCAAAATCACCTACGGTGGCGTTTATCTGGGCCATGGCAACCCGCAACCGGTGCACGCTACCCATTGCCATCTATAGAAAACGTGGGGCTGATGAGCCTACAGTATCGGCAGATACTTGTTAAGCTCATAGTCAGTCACCTGAGCCCGATACTGCTCCCACTCTATCTCCTTGTTCTCAATAAAGGCGTTGAAGACGTGGTCGCCCAGCGCCTTGCATACCAGCTCACTCTTCTTGGTCAGCTGGATGGCCTCCCACAGACTGGCCGGCAGGACACCAATGCCCCTGGCCTTTCTTTCTTCGGCACACATCTGGTAGACATTCTCTTCTACCGGCTCCGGTATTTCATACCCCTTCTCAATGCCTTCCAGCCCGGCAGCCAGCATGACGCTGAAGGCAAGGTAGGGGTTGCAGGCCGGGTCCGGAGAGCGGAACTCTATCCTGGTGGCATTCTTTCGCCCCGGTTTGTATTCCGGTACCCGTATCAGGTCGGAGCGGTTACGCCTGGCCCAGGAGAGATAGACCGGCGCTTCATAGCCGGGTACCATCCGCTTGTAGGAGTTGACCCACTGGTTGGTGACAGACGTTATCTCCGGGGCATGCTTTAAAAGCCCGGCTATGTAGCGCCTGGCTACCAGGGAGAGGTTATATCTATCA
>DAOWDO010000071.1 GCA_030638985.1 Dehalococcoidia bacterium
CCGTTTCTGCGTGGGCACCATGACCGATTTCGCGGCGACTGGGCGTACCGACACGCTTCACTTCACCAACAGAGAAGGGCGGGAAGTTGTAGTGGTGCATGAAACGCTTGGTTTCCTCGATACCCAGCCCATCCAGCTGCTGCTCTTTTTTTACAGAGCCCAAAGTGGTTATGGTCAGTACCTGGGTTTCACCCCGGGTGAACAAAGCCGAGCCGTGAACACGGGGCAGCAGACCCGTCTGGCAGCTAATGGGGCGTACCTCGTCCAGGCTGCGGCCACTAATCCGCCTGCCCTCAGCCAGGACACCACTTCTCAATCTATCCTTTACAGCGGCATCAAAGGCAGCCAGGATACCGGCCTGCGGAAATGTTTCCGCCAGGCTGGCAACAAGCTCTTTTTTGAGCTTGCGCAAGGCCTCATCGCGCTGCGCCTTCACCAGCTGGTACATCGCCGCCTCAAGCTTATCTTTAACAAAGGCCGCCACCGCCGCCGTTACTTCAGGACTGGCTCCGGCAACCGGAGCTTCCTCTTTGGGCCTGGCACAGGCCTGGATGAGCTCCTTCTGGAGAGCGATAATCTGCTGGTTAGCCTCGTGGCCGAACTTCATCGCCTGGACGACAATCTCCTCCGAGACCTCGCTAGCACCAGCCTCCACCATTACCACCGCCTTTTCGGTACTAACCACCACCAGGTCAAGAGTGCTTGAGTCAAACTGAGGCATTGTCGGGTTTAGTATCAGCTCATTATCGATGTAGCCCACGTGAACAGCAGCTACCGGCCCGTCAAAGGGAACCTCCGAAATGGATAGCGCCGCCGAGCCACCGATGACGGCGAGAACGTCAGGGTCGCTCTCCCGGTCAGCGGAAAGAACGGTAATTATCAGTTGAATATCCCGGCGCCACGATTTGGGTAAAAGTGGCCGCAATGGACGGTCAGTGAGACGATTGGTCAGGGTGGCGTTCTCACTGGGGCGCCCCTCCCGCCGGATGAAGCCGCCCGGAATCTTGCCGGCGGCATAGAGCCTTTCTTCGTAATCAATGGTTAGCGGCAGGAAGTCCACCCCTTCCCGCGGCTGCTCACCCAGACAGGCGGTAACTAAAACTACCGTATCGCCGTAGCGAACTGTTACCGCACCGTTAGCCTGCCCGGCGAGATTGCCCGTTTCAACAGTAAGCTTTCTGTCGCCTATGGTGCGCTCAAAAGAATGAGTTGTCAATGTCTTCTCCTAGTTGTTCTAATAGAATTGAGGGGGTCGCTTTATTTACGGAGACCGAGATCTTTTATCAGCTTCTTATAGCGGCTGACATCCTCTTTGTTCAGGTAAGCCAGCAGCCGCCTTCTCTGGCCGACAAGCTTGAGCAGGCTGCGCTGTGTGTGGTAATCATGACTGTGCGCCACCATGTGCCCGGTCAGCTGGTTTATTCTCCCGGTCAGGACGGCTACCTGAACCTCAGTAGAACCGTTGTCACCATCGTGCTGCTTGAACCTGTCGATGATGTCTGCCTTTTGCTGCTTTTCCAAATGTTTCTCTCCTTTATGAATCAGCAAAGTATAACATAAGTGATGGTAGCTGTAAAACATCACCAGTATCCCCGCCACCGGGGAAATTGACTTGGCCGGTGTCATAAAGTACAATAACCATGGGCTTTACCATTGGTCTTATCCACCAGCCACCGGGGTAAGCTGCCCAAAAAACCGGTTAGTTTATAGCCGAAATGAATGTTGGTGTCTGCAAGATTCGGCTGCGCCTGCCCGGGAACGCGTCCCTCAAAGAGAAGCGCCGGGTGCTCAAATCCATTACAACACAACTGAAAAACAGGTTTAATATCTCCGTCGCCGAAGTTGATGACCATGACCTGTGGCAGAAAGCGGTTCTGGGGATTTGCTTTATCAGCAATAATACCAGATACACCTCAGAGGTCCTGTCCAAGGTATTGAATCTGGTGACCAGCAGTCGGTTTGAAGTTGAGGTGCTCGACTGTGAGACCGAAATCGTCCCCTTTTGAATTATGGGAGCCGGTATGGACACCCCGTCTTTTCTACGTTATACAGCTTCACGGCCGGATTACCGGGGCCAGATTGTCCACACCGAGCATCTTGCCCCCCGTCAGGCGAAGTTTGCCCAACCGGAGCAGCCACTGGCGGCTGAGCTTGAGGATTGCCTCACAGGAAACGGACTCCTCCCCCTCTACAGCCATCAGGCCGAAGCCTTGAACTGCGCCCGGCGTGGCGAGCAGGTAATGATAGCCACCTCAAGCGCCAGTGGCAAGAGCCTTTGCTACAACCTGCCGGTGCTGGAGGCACTCTTGAACGAACCCTCAAGCTGCGCCCTCTATCTCTTCCCCACCAAGGCCCTGGCCCAAGACCAGCTACGCTCACTGAGCCAGCTCTGTGGCCCCCTCCTGCCCGGCTACGAGCAACTGGCCACCTTCGACGGCGACACGCCACCAGCCGAGCGCCCCGGTATAAGGAAGCGTGCACGGATAATCCTGACCAATCCAGACATGCTCCATATGGGCATACTGCCCAACCACCGGGCATGGTCACGGCTGCTGCGCCATCTGAAATACATCGTTGTTGACGAGGCACACAGCTACCGCGGTGTCTTCGGTTCCCACGTGGCCTGCGTTTTACGCCGCCTGCGCCGTCTGTGCCGGATATACGGCTCCAACCCCCGGTTCATCTGCTGTTCGGCGACCATAAATAACCCCGGTGAGCACGCCACCAAACTGGCCGGCCTGCCCTTCACCGTGGTTGACAGCGACGGTGCCCCACGGGGAAGCAAGGACTTCGTCTTCTGGAACCCGCCTTTCATTGACCAGACTAAAAGCCTGCGGCACAGCGCCAATAGTGAGGCCTCCGGTCTCTTCAGCCAACTGGTCAGCAACGACATCCGCACCATCGCCTTTACCCGTACCCGCCGCCTGACCGAGCTGGTAGCCAACTACTCGCGACAGCGCTTGGCCGAGCAGAGCCCGGAGCTTGCCCACAGGATAAAGGCCTATCGGGCGGGCTATTTACCGGAGCAGCGGCGCCAGATAGAGCAGGAGCTATTCAGCGGCCAGCTCACCGGTGTGGTAGCCACCAACGCCATGGAGCTTGGAATAGACATCGGCGACCTGGAGGCAACGGTTCTTACCGGCTATCCGGGGACAATCGCCAGCACCTGGCAGCAGGCAGGGCGGAGCGGCCGGGGAGAAGGAAGTTCGCTCAGCATTCTGGTAGCACTGGACAACCCGCTGGACCAGTACTTCATGCGCCATCCCGAAGCCTTCTTCCACAAGAGCTTTGAGAACGCCCTGATCAACCCGGAGAACCCCTATATTCTGAGAGCCCACCTTCTATGCGCCGCCTGGGAATCACCGCTATCAGATGCCGACGACGCCTTCTTCGGCTCCAGCTTGAGCCGGGAAAGACGGGAGATGGAAAAACAGGGTCTCCTCCGGGAGCGTCGCCACCACTGGTACCCGTCACCATCGGTTGCCTACCCTGCCCAGGAAGTCAACATCCGGGCCACCTCCGGAGAGAATATTGCCCTCATTGACAGCTCAACCAACTCACTGCTGGAAACAATAGACAGCGGTGTCGCCCTCTTTCAGGCGCACCCAGGAGCCATCTACCTGCACCAGGGCGAGCCCTACCTGGTAACCGAGCTTGACCTGGTCGGCCATACCGCCACTGCCAGGCCGACCTCGGTTAACTACTACACCGTGGCCAAGGATATCACCGAGCTGCGCATTCTAAAGAAGAGCTTACGGAAGAACTACGGCCAGGTAGGAGTATGCCTGGGCCATGTCGAGGTTACCACCACCGTGGTCGGCTTCAAGAAAAAGGCCCAGTTTACCGAGAAAATAATCGGGGAGGAGCCCCTGGTCCTGCCCCAGCAGCACTTCCCCACCGTTGCCCTCTGGTTCGATGTGCCCGCCAAAATCATCAACAGTGTGAACAAAGCCCAACTCGACCTGGCTGGCGGCCTGCACGCCACCGAGCACGCCGCTATCGCCATCCTGCCCCTGTTCGCCATGTGCGACCGCAACGACATTGGCGGGGTGTCCACCCCCCTCCACCCCGACACCGGCAAGGCCCAGATATTTATCTACGATGCCTGTCCCGGCGGTGTCGGCATCACCGAAAGGGGATTTGACTTGGTCACCGAATTATGGCAATCTACACTCAGGGTGATTGCCGAGTGCCCCTGCCACCAGGGCTGTCCCAGCTGCATCCAATCACCCAAGTGCGGCAACAACAACGAGCCACTGGACAAAGAAGCCGCCCGGATGATTCTTACCGGCTTGCTCGCCGGTGCCAGCGATAATGGAAAGAAAGCATCGATGGCAGCAAAATTGGAGAGCAGATGATTGAAGTAAACATCGACCCGGTAGCCTTTGTTATCGGCGCCACAGAGATCAGGTGGTACGGCATCATGATCGCCCTTGGCATCCTGGTGCTGGTATTGTGGGCGCTATGGCAGGTGAGAAGAGACGCCTATATTACTCCCAGCACTATTATAACTCTGGCTATAGTGGGCATACCCTCAGCCATCATTTTCGCCCGCCTGCTGCACGTTATAGACCAGTGGGAACACTACTCAAGCAACCCGGGCCAGATAATCGGCGGTGAGGGCTTAAGCATCTACGGCGCTATTCTGGGCGCTGTGCTGGGCACCTGGATATACAGCAAGTTCAGACCATTCAAATACGGTTACGGGGCCGACCTGGTGGCACCGGGCATCATGCTGGCCCAGGCTATCGGCCGGGTCGGCTGCTTTATCAACGGATGTTGCCCCGGGGCTGATGCGCCCACCTCACTTCCCTGGGGCGTCGTCTATCTCAATCCCGAGTGTGCCGCTTTCGGAGGACCAACTCATCCAACCGTGGTCTACGAAATTATCTTCCTCCTGCTTTTCTTCGGCGTGGTTATGATGCTCAGGGGCAGGCTCAAGCCGGATGGCTCCCTGTTCCTGGTCTATCTTGGTGGCTATTCGTTGTGGCGCATCGGCATCGGCTTTCTCCGGGTAAATGACCCCTTCCTCTTCGGCCTGCACCAGGCCCAGGTGATCGGTATTGTGGTAGCCGCCATTGCCATCTTCCTGCTTATCTACCGCCGGGTACGGTGGGTCAAACCAGGCCAGCCGCCGGATTAAAGGTAAAAGCAACCGTGAAATAGCCAGGCATTATCGGCGGCATTGTGGCACTGCTAGAACCTGTCCTTGAGGTTACGGCGCATCGCCACCCGCCGCCAGCTTCCCCCTTTAGCCCTCATCTCCCTTATCCTGGGGATGTAGCGGGCAAGCGGTAACAGCAGCATCAGCGATGAGAACAAAACGTAATCGCCGCGGCCATAGATGAGCCAGGCAACGAAGGGGAAGCAGAGCAGGCCGACACTATAACTGAGAGTGGGAAAGCGAGTCAGCAGCATCAATAGAAGAAAGATGCCAAATCCAATGGGAAAGCCCCAGGGCATCAGAATTGTAAAGACGCCGACCAGTGTCGCCCCGCCTTTACCGCCGTGGAACTTGAGCCAGACCGGGAAGCTGTGGGCGAGCACGGCGATGGCTGCGGCAAGGAACTCGACCACCGGTGGAGTCTCCAGCCAGCGGGCCAGGGCTACTGCCGCCGCTCCCTTTCCGATATCAACCAGTAGAACGGCAACGCCCTGGGCAGCACCCACGTTGTAAAAGACGTTCATGGCACCCATATTGCGGCTGCCCACCTGGCGGATATCTATGCCCCTGCTCAGGCGACCGGCGATGTAGGCCGTGGGGATGGAACCAAGTAAATAGGCACCGATTATGGCTACAGTAATGGCAATGGCATCGTTCACTATATCACCTCCGGAGCAATGCCCAGAATATTAAGGCGCAATCCCTCCTGCCCACTCCACTTATCCAACTCCAGATTATAAACGATGTCAACGGTAGAATTCACCTGCGGCAACCGGGCACCCAATCCAAAGGCAACGGCATCCCAGTGAGTGCCATCCTGCTTCAGCTTCAACCTCAGGTGCTCCCCCCTACCACCCATAGTGCGACAATCGGCGACAGCCACATTGCGGCTAAGGAAAGCAGGCAGAGGGTTACCCTTGCCGAAGGGAGCCAGCTTCTGGATTGCTCTAAAGGTATCCCCGGCAAGCGTGCGTAAAACAACCTCGGCATCAATATCCAGCCGGGGACGCAGGTCAACGTCGGCCAGTTGTTCTTGAGCTATCTTGACAAGCTGGTGTTCAAGCCGGGCAAGGTTACTGGTAGGAAAAGATAAACCGGCAGCCTGCGAGTGACCACCAAACTGGGTCAGCAGATGACGGCACTGGCCTATTGCCTGGATTATGTCAAATTCCGGAATGCTGCGGCAGCTACCAACACTGGACCTATCGCCAACACGGACGACAATGGAGGGACGGTAAAACTCTCTGGCCAGTCTGCCGGCCACCAGCCCGAGGATGCCCCCCTGGTAGTCCCGGTCACAGGCCATCAGCAATATTGAGTCTCCTCTGGCCAGAACCTGCTCCCGGGCCTTGGCCAGAGTCTCGGCAGTCAATCTCTGACGCTCGGTATTCTGTTCACCCAGCACCGCTGCCAGCTGACGCGCTTCCTCCGATAGGTTGGTATCAAGCAGCCGGTAGCTGGCCATGGCATGTTCCATCCTGCCGGCGGCGTTCAAACGCGGCGCCAGTGTCCAGGAGATATCCTCAGCATCAATACCGCCAACATCCAGGCCAGCCTGGATAGCCATCTCTTTTATGCCCGGCCGCGGTGCCGAGTTTATGAGCTCGAGCCCCCGCTTAACCAGATACCGGTTTTCCCCTACCAGCGGCACCATATCAGCCACCGTACCCAGTGCTACCAGGTCCAGCATCGGTGCCACTTCCTCCTCCCTGCCCATCCCCCGATACAGGGCCTGCAAGAGCTTGAAGGCGACACCGACGCCAGCCATTCCCGATGAGGAACCGTCAGCATCGCTTCGCTTTGGGTCGGTGACGGCCACAGCCGGCGGCAGTTCATCCAGCGGTGTGTGATGGTCGGTAATGATGACATCAAGACCCTGCTTCTTCGCCCGCTTGACCTGGCTTATGCCGGTAACGCCGCAGTCCACGGTAACGACCAGGCTGACACCCTGCTGCCGCAGGTACTCCAGTGCAGCATGATTAAGCCCGTGGCCCTCATTGAGACGGTGCGGAATGTAGGGAATAACATCAGCCCCAAGGGCACTAAGCCCCTGCACCAGCAGCACCGCCCCGGTAATGCCGTCAGTATCGAAGTCACCATAGACAGCGATACGTTCGCCGGCCAGCAGAGCCTGGTAAATTCTGCTTACAGCCTGGTGCATATCGGGTAATGAATAAGGGTCAACCGAAAGGCGCTCATCAGCCGCCAGGAACAGCTTTGTCTGTGCTGGCCCGGTGATACCTCGATTATATAGAATCTGGACTATCAGGGGTGCCAGACCGGAAGCGCTAGCCAGAGATTCTGATGGGGCCTGCGGCAGGACATTCCAGCGATAGCTGTTCAATCCTACCCCTCACGGTACCGGCGAAATATCAGAGTTGAATTATGGCCGCCGAAGCCAAAGGAGTTGGAAAGCACCGTAGTCACCTCGGCGCGGCGGGCGACATTGGGCACATAATCTAAATCACAATCCGGGTCGGGGTGGGTCAGGTTTATGGTGGGCGGTATGATGCCATGCTGGATGGTCATAATACAGATGGCCGCCTCAAGGGCACCGGCGCCACCTATGGCATGCCCGATCATTGATTTTGTCGAGCTTACCGGAATATTATAGGCATGGGACCCAAAGACCGTCTTTATTGCCCTGGTCTCCATCCTATCGTTCAGCGGCGTTGAAGTTCCGTGGGCATTTATGTAGTCTATTTCATCCGGCCGGAGACCGGCCTTATCCAGCGCGTTCTGCATAGCCCTGGCAGCGCCTTCCCCGGTCTCAATAGGCTGGGTAATATGATGGGCATCGGCACTGGCCCCGTAGGATATGATTTCAGCCAGGATGTCGGCTCCCCTCTCCTGAGCATCGGCCAACTCTTCCAGGACAAGGACGGCAGCGCCCTCACTGATGACAAAGCCGTCCCGCTCGCTATCAAAGGGACGAGAAGCCAGCTTTGGCTCGTCGTTCCTTGTCGAGATGGCCTTAAGGGCATTGAAGGCGGCAATGCCAACAGGAGTCATTATCGACTCGCTGCCACCGGCCAGCATGGCCACGGCATCACCACGCAGGATGTGCTCACGGGCAATACCGATGGCATCAGAACCACTGGAGCAGGCGGTGGTGGTACACAGGTTAGGCCCTCTAAGCCCCAGGTTAATCGATACCTGGGCGGCGGCCATATCAGGAATCATCATCGGTACCAGAAAGGGGCTAAGCCTGTCCGGCCCCTCCTCCAGCATTACCTTCACCTGATTATAAATGGTGCCCAAACCACCGATGCCGCTACCTATAATGATACCAATTTCGCTCTGGTTGTTAGAGCTGATAGGAATTTTGGATTTTTCCACCGCCTGCTGGCTGGCAACCACCGCCAGCTGGGCAAAGCGGTCCATGTGGCGGGCATCTTTACGGCTCATATGATCGGTAGGCTCGAAGCCCTTTACTTCGCCACCGAACTTTGTCGCCAGAGGCTCGGTGTCAAACAGAGTAATGTAATCAATTCCAGACCGACCGGCTACCAGCCCATCCCAGGTAATGTCAGCACTCTGGCCAAGCGGACTCAACATACCGATACCGGTTACAACCACTCTTTTGCCAGATTCAGACATAACTACCAATGCGAGGAGGTTCCTGGTAATTTATATCATAAAATCAGCTCGCCTGCAAGGAATGAGCTTGTTTGCTATAATTCTTACATGGCTGATACCACTAACATCGCCGACAAAGAGAGCACCAGAGTCGCCCTGGTCTCCCTGGGCTGCAAGCTCAATCAGGCTGAGACCGAGCTTCTGGCCGGGCAGCTGGCTTCCGCCGGCTGCCAGCTGGTAGCTGCCAGCAGCAAAGCCGACATCTACATCGTTAACACCTGTACGGTTACCCACATCGCCGACCGCAAATCAAGAAACCGGTTGCGTCAGGCTCACCATCTAAACCCCGATGCCCTGGTGGTAGCGACCGGCTGCCACGACCAACGAGCCAGCCAGGAGCTAAAGCAGGTTGACGGCGTTGGCCTGGCGCTGGGTAACGATACCAAGATGCAGCTGGTGTCCCTGCTCAGGGACTCCGGCCATATAAAGTCCGATGGCAGACGTGGTTACAGCGGCCGTAACCGCGCTTTTATCAAGGTCCAGGATGGCTGTAACAGCTCCTGCGCCTACTGCATTGTGCCCCTGGCGCGCGGCCGGGAGAAGAGTCTGCCGGATGAGGACATCATTGCCCAAGTTAAAGCAAGAACTGCCCGGGGTTGCCGGGAGGTGGTGCTTACCGGCACCGAGATTGGTGCCTACAGGCATAACGGGCTCGGGCTTGAGGAGTTGCTACGGCGCATTCTAAAC
>DAOWDO010000033.1 GCA_030638985.1 Dehalococcoidia bacterium
TAACCGTATCACCCATGACGATAATCAGGGCATGGGGTATGGTGCCCGCCGGTTCGATGCCGGCCATTTTGGCACCGGCGGTGCTGGAGCAGCCCTGACAGCCGCCGACAACTGCTGCGTAGTCCATTATGCCGGCCACCGAGGGGTGCACGTGGCGGGCGCCGAAGCTGATGACCGGAATGCCTCCGGCGGCGCTGACACACTCCCTGGCAGCGGTGGCCCAGCCGCTGCATTGGGCCAGTATACCGCAGATAGCCGTCTCATAGAGGCCGTAGCTCTGGTAAGGGGCGGTGATGCGCAGCACCACTTCCTTCCTTCCCATGGACTCACCCTCTTCGAGTGCCCAGACTTCACAATTATCCGGCAGGACTCTGGCCAGCAGCGCCTTTACTTCTTCTATGCCGCACAGTATTCCCGCCCGGCTGGCGAAGACTTCCATGGTGGCCACCGGGTTCAATCCCTCTTTGCGCAGTACCTCAACCGTACGGGCAAAATAGACATCGGCTGTCTCCCCGGAGAGTACATCCCTGGAGGGTTCAAATTTGGCCATTATTTTCAAGCCTCCTTAAAGTTGGTTAGCCTGGCGCCGAGCACCTTTTCCATGTGTTCCAGGGCGAAGCGGTGCGCCGTCTCATCGGGGGAAGCGACGCAGTCAACCGGTACTTCAACGTGGTAGTCCCGGTTGCGGGCGTCGGCCACGGTATGCATGACGCAGATATTGGTCAGCACACCGCAGATGATTATCTTCTCCGGCCCAAGCGCTTTGAGTTTTTGCTCTAGCTCCGTATTGAAGAAGCCGCTATAGCGTTTCTTGTAAATTGTCTCCCCGGGGTAAGTGGCCAGCTCCGGAATCACCTCGGCTTCCGGGGTGCCGGCAATGCAGTGTGGTGGGAACATCTCAAACTCAAGGTCATCCGGGTCGTGGTTATCGCAGATGAAAAACACCCTGGCGCCGCTTGCCAGCTCCCGCTCCAGCAGCCCCCGGGCATTGGGGATTATGCTGCGGGCTTTATCTCCGGCATACAGCGGGTGGCCCGGCTCCATAAAGCAGCGGAGCATATCGACCACCAGGACTACGTTGTTCACCATTTGCCTCCTTAGTGCAGGAAATGTCTGATGCCGGTGAAGACCATGGCGATGTCATGCTTGTCGGCGGCGGCGATAGAGTCCTCGTCCCGTATGGAGCCGCCCGGCTGGATAATGGCCGTCACCCCCACCCCGGCGGCCTGCTCGACGCTGTCGGGGAAGGGGAACATGGCATCGGAGGCAAGGACGCTGCCCCTGGCCTTGTCCCCGGCCTTGGTACTGGCAAGTGAGACACTGACCACCCGGTTGGGCTGCCCCGCCCCCATACCCAGCAGTGTTCTGTCTTTCACCAGCAGGATGGCATTCGACTTGATGTGCTTGACTGCCCGCCAGGCGAACATCAGGTCTTCCAGCTCGGCCCTGGTCGGCTGGCGTTTGGTTACCGTTTTAAGCTTGAGGCTGCCTTCGGCCAGGGAGTCCGAGGCCTGCACCAGCAGCCCGCCCTTCACCCGGCGATAGTCCATGTAGCCGATGGGAGTAGTGGCATAGTCGGCGGGAAGCTCGGCCAGCAATATGCGCAGGTTTTTCCTCTTTTTCAACGCTTCCAGGGCACCGTCATCATATTCCGAGGCAATGATTACCTCGTAGAAGGTGTTGCCAATGCTCTCAACCAGCTCCAGATTGACCTTGCGGTTGCTGGCGATAATGCCGCCAAAGGCGGACACCGGGTCGCCGGCGAAAGCCCTCCGGTAGGCCTCGGCGATGTCCGGATGGCTGGCCAGACCGCAGGTGTTGGTGTGCTTGACGATGGCCACCGTTGAAGCAGCGAAGTCAACGGCGGCGCCCCAGGCGGCATCGGCGTCCAGGATGTTGTTGAAGGAAAGCTCCTTGCCCCAGAGCTGCCTGGCCCAGGTTATGCCGGTGTCCTGTTTACCGGCCACTATTTGCTCGGCGTAAAAGGCGGCCTTCTGGTGCGGGTTTTCACCGTAGCGCAGGTCATACCTTTTTTTCAGGGCTATTGTCATATCTTCGGGGAAGTCCTGGCTGTCCTGCCTCAGGTACTGGGAGATGGCGGTGTCATACATGGCGACATGCTGGAAGGCCTTTTGGGCCAGCCGCTTTCGCTCGGTCATATCGAGGTCTCCCTGCTTAAGTTTGTCCACCACCAGCTGGTAATCAGCCGGGTCAACCACCACGATGACGCCGGGGAAGTTCTTGGCCGCCGCCCGGATCATTGTCGGGCCGCCGATATCTATGTTCTCCAGCGCCTCATCTATGGTTACCCCCTCCCTTGACACGGTCTGTACAAAGGGGTAGAGGTTGACCGCCACCAGGTCTATGGGCTGGATGCTGTTTTTCGCCAGCTCTTCCATGTGGCTTTTGCTGTCGCGCCTGGCCAGCAGCCCTCCGTGGACTGCCGGGTGCAGCGTCTTCACCCGTCCGTTCAGAATCTCCGGGAAGCCGGTGATTTCGGAGACACTCTTTACCGGAACTCCAGCTTCAGCCAGCGCCTTCCTGGTGCCGCCGGTACTGAAGACCTCAAACCCGAGCCGGCTCAGCTTGCTGGCAAAATCAGTCACCCCGGATTTATCCGAGACACTGACAATAGCTCTCATAAATGCCTCCTGATTTATTAACAACTTGCTCCACTTTTAGTCTATAACTACCCTCGCCTTGCCCCTTTGTTTCACCGCCCTACCAATGACTTTAGCTTCCGGCAGGGCTCGGCTTACTTGCTCCGCATTATCCGGCGAGCAGACAAGCACCATGCCGATACCCATATTGAAAACGCGGTACATTTCATCCAGGTCAACGTTACCCCGTTTGCGGATGAGCTGGAAAACAGGAGGTATTTCCCACGATTTGCTGTCAAACCTGGCGGCAACCCCTTCCGGCAGTACCCGGGGCACGTTGCCCACCAGGCCGCCGCCGGTGATGTGGGCCAGCCCCTTGATCAGTGGCAACAGGGACTTGAGCTCCCGATAGTAGCAGCGGTGGGGCGTAAGCAGCACCTGACCCAGGGTCTTGCCCAGTTCGGGGTAGAAGGTAGCCAGAGCTTTTGCATCCTCGCCGAGGATTTTACGCGCCAGGGAGTAACCATTGGTATGGAGCCCGCTGGAGGGCAGTCCGATGATGGTGTCTCCGGCAGTAATATCCCTGCCCGTTATTATATTATCCTTGCTGGCAGCACCGACGATAAAGCCGGCCAGGTCGTAGTCATCACCGGTATACAGGCCGGGCATCTCGGCGGTTTCCCCGCCGATGAGGGCGCAGCCGACCTCCTGACAGGCCTTGGACAGCCCCTGGACAATAGCCTCCACCCTCTGCGGAACCAGTTTGCCCATGGCGATATAGTCCAGAAAGAAGAGTGGCTCGGCGCCACAGGTGAGGATGTCATTGACGCAGTGATTAACGATGTCAATGCCAACAGTGTCGTGCTTGTCCAGGGCACTGGCAATCTTGAGCTTGGTGCCGACGCCGTCGACGCTGGAGACGAGGACCTGCCGGCCATGCTCTCTTAGCTCAAACAGACCGCCGAAGAAGCCGGGGCCGCTCAGGACTTCGGGGCGCTGTGTTTTCCGGGCGTGCTTTTTTATCAGCTCCTTGGTCTTGTCCGCAGCATCCAGGCCGACGCCGGCGGCGGCATAGGTCTCTTTAATCTGCTCAGCCTCCCGCAGTAATTGTTAGCCGTTACTTGCGAAACCACTTGCCCTTGCCAGCGGCAGCCGCCAGCGGTGCTACCACTATCCAGAGGGAGATGGTGACCAGCATGGCATAGGAGTAGCTTATCGTTTCTATATCAAACCTCGGGGCGACAACTCCCCAGAGAAGCATGGTAAAGAGGGA
>DAOWDO010000055.1 GCA_030638985.1 Dehalococcoidia bacterium
TGCTTTAGCCCGCTGTGAAGAGCAACGTAACCGGCAAAACCGGCTTTGTCACTGCCGACTACTTCAAGATTACCATCTTGTTTTTTGCCCTCACTGCTCTGTCGCAGGCCATGCATGGCCTCATCCTGCCCATCAGGGTGCTGGACTTCGTCGCCGAACCGCAGAAGAACACCTACCTGGGGCTGCTTACCTTTACCGGGCTTATACTGGCCATGCTCCTCCAGCCGATAATCAGCGCCATCAGCGACCGCGCCGGCTTCCGCTGGGGGCGCCGGCGGCCCTTCATCCTCTTTGGCATCCTGGTAACAGTCCTGTTTCTGCCCGGCATTAGCCTCGCCGGCAGCTACGCTGTCCTTTTTCTCAGCTACCTCATGCTGCAATTCGGCAGCAACATAGCACAAGGTCCGCTACAGGCCTTCATCCCGGAAAAAGTGCCTAACGCCAAGCGGGGACGGGCCTCAGGAGTCAAGGGGTTGATGGAGGTTTTAGGCGGCGTTTCTTTAATCTACTTCATCGCCAGGTTCATGGATAACTACGCTGCCGGTGAGGGCAGCCTGTGGCTGTGGCTGCCAATAATAATACTGGGCATGCTGCTTCTGGCCTTCATGATAGCCACTGTCGTGCTGGTCAAGGAAACACCGGGGCTGGCAGCACCCAAGGTATCACTGCTGGCATCGCTATATCGCCCCTTTAAGCTCAACCTTAAGACCGACCGCCCATTTCTCTGGTTTCTGGCCTCGCGGCTGCTCTTCTTTATGTCCCTGGCCACCATCCAGCAGTTCGCCCTGTACTACTTAAGTGATGTCATCGGAGTCAGCAACCCGGCCGAGGCCACCGCTCAGTTTTCAATACTGGCCGTGGTCGGTATGCTGGCCATCGTCTATCCCGCCGGACGCCTCTCAGACAGGATTGGCCGAAAACCGGTCGGCATGGCCGCTGCATTTATCGGCGCCACAGGATTTTTGATAATAATCCTGTCCCAGAGCTACACGGCGATACTGATTGCCGCCGGTCTTTTAGGGATAGCTTTAGGCGCCTTTATCAGCACCAACTGGGCTTTAGCTACAGACCTAGTGGCCAAGGGACAGGAAGCCAGGTACCTGGCGCTGGCCAATGTAGCTACAGCCGGCGGTGCCGCCCTGGCCCGCCTGATGGGGCCGGTAATAGACTACTTTAACAACTCGGTTAGCGCCGGGCTGGGCTATCAGGTGATGCTTTTTACCTGCCTCGGCTTTATTTCGCTGGGCGGCCTGCTTCTACTAAAGGTCAGGCGTCCGCCTATCCCAGAAAGTTCAGCAGCGCCTCCCATCCCATAGCTCCGGCCCAGGCAATAACCAGATACAATATACTTCTACCGAGCCAGGTGGCGATGAAGAACTTCCAGAAAGGAAAGCGCAGGGCGCCGGCAGCCAGGCCAACAATATCAAAGACAATCGGTGCCGCCGATAGCAGAAATATGGTCAGGGCACCCCATTTTTTCACCCACTTTTCCAGGCGGTAGTACACCTGGCGTCGGGATATAATCTCCCGGCCGCTGTAGCCGGCAGCGTATCCGGTTATCTCACCGATAGCCGCCCCCAGCCCACCAATCAGTCCGACAAGGGTGGCCGAAGGCAGCACCCCCCCCAGGGCAGCTATTATGACGAAATTACCCGCCGGGAGAACCAGGGTGGCATTCAGGATGATGCTGATAACAAAAACACCCAGGTAGCCGAACTGCTTGAACTCTTCAAGCTTCTCCGGATGGGTACGGTAAAGGGAAAGAATAACGACAACGATGGCCACTATGAAAAGTAAGACCAGCACGGGGATGACTCGCTGCCTGAACCAGCTACCTTTCCCCACCCCGGTCGGCTTGTCATTGGTCGTTTCGTTCACGCCGCTTATTGTAACACAACAGCGAAAAGCACGGCAGCCACGCCTGAGCCCATTGTAAAACCACCCTACCCCCTGCTATACTTCACCTGCTGCCCCCATCGTCTAGAGGCCCAGGACACCGGCCTTTCAAGCCGGCAACAGCGATTCGAATTCGCTTGGGGGCGCCATTTTTTTGTGGCTAAATTCAGGGTTTTGGCCTTTATGTCCGAGTATTTGCTTAAATTTCGTGTTCACTTCTTGCCCTCTTTTGTTTATATCCTATTTGCTGACGTGCTCGTTCTCTCTTAGCATTACCCAGAGTTTAATCTTGGTCTCCGGAACATTAAACTCATCAATTACCTTAAAGCCAAAGTGCTGATACATGGATACATTCTTTTCAGTTTCAGTTTCAAGGTAGCAGGGCACACCCATTTCGTCTGTCCTGACAAGCATCCCCCTTAGCAATTTGCTGGCATATCCTTTACCCTGATAATGCGGGTCTACCCCCAACAGTATGAGATACCAATGGTCAAAAGGTGCTAGCTCTTTCCGCTTCTTATCAAGGTGCTTGGACAAATCATCTATCCTCCGTCCAGCTTCTCGCCCCATCTTAAGCCCTGGCCAAATAGTTCCAGACAATAACATTCCCCGAAAAGACATTGACGCTTTGTCTCTTGGCAGCCAGACAGCTGCACCTTCCAGTTGGTTTGATGTAGCATAGGCTTCGCCATATCGCATACCATAGCGAAGAGGCGCCTCATATGCATATGGCAGTTTTACTTCCCTCTCCAAAGCATCAGGGTACATATACGAGCTGATGGGATTATCGTTAAAAGCCCACGCCAACATTTGTGACACTGGTTTTATATGAACTTTTTGTAACCTGATGATATCGGCTTGTCTTCCCAAAGGTTTCATTTCTTATCTCTTTCGGGTCTTCTTTTCCCGGTATAGTTTAAGTCTAGAACTTGCCTGCCAGTGTCTTGTAGGTCTCGGCGAGGGCTTCGTTTATCACCCTGGTGTCACCGATGACCGGCATGAAGTTGGTGTCCCCCGCCCAGCGGGGCACGACGTGGCTGTGCAGGTGCTTATCGATGCCGGCGCCGGCGACCCGCCCCAGGTTCATGCCGATGTTAAGGCCGGCCGGCTGGAATACCTGCTTCAGCACGGCCGCGCTGCGGCTGACCATCTCGAAGTGCTCGTGGAGCTCGTCTGCGGTCAGTTTCTCCAGGTCGGCCACGTGGCGGTAGGGGGCTACCATCAGGTGGCCGGAATTGTAGGGGTAGGCGTTCAGCATAATAAAGTTCTTCTTACCCCGATAAAGAATATAGCTGGCGGCGTCGTCATCCTGAGCCGGCTTCTGGCAGAGAATGCAGCCTTCTTCTTTTGTCGCCTTCTTGATGTATTCGACACGCCACGGCGCCCAGAGGTTTTTCATCTGCCCCTCCAATTTAGTGTCATTCTAGCCGCCGCTACTGAGGCTGTCAAAAGGGAAAGACGACCCCGTTTGCCACCGGGAGTGCCCGGCGCCTATAATTAGGCCTGGAGGCAACGCTTTGACCTACCCCGATAGTATCCTATCCAGGGTTACCAGGCCCGCCCGCTACACCGGCGGCGAGTGGAACAGCATTACCAAGGACTGGCAGAAGACAGACATCAAGGTCGCCCTGAGCTACCCCGATGTCTACGAAATCGGCATGTCCAATATCGCCCTGCCCATCCTCTACGAGATGCTCAACCGCCAGCCCGATGTTCTGGCGGAGAGGGTCTTTGCCCCCTGGCCGGATTTAGCCGCCGTTATAAAAGAGGCCGACATCCCCCTGCTCAGCCTGGAGAGCGGCCGGCCGCTCGGCGAATTTGACATCATCGGCTTTTCGCTGGGCTACGAGCTTACCTACACCAATGTGCTGGAGATGCTGCACCTGGCGCGGATACCGGTGCTGGCCGGTGAGAGGGATGACTCGCACCCGGTTATCATCGCCGGCGGTAGCTGCGCCCTCAACCCGGAGCCGATGGCCGATTTCATCGACCTCTTCGTCATCGGGGAAGCCGAGGAGCTGCTGCCGCAATTGATTGATTGTTTCCGCCACTGGAAAAGGCAGGGGGCGACCAGAAAAGAGCTGCTTGGCCGAGTGGCCTCGCTGCCCGGCATCTATGTCCCCGGTCTGTATCAGGCGGAATACGAGCCTGACGGCCTTTTCAGAAGCCTGACTCCCACCGCCGAGGCCAGTGCTAAAATCGAGCGGCAGATAGTAGCCAAGCTGCCACCGCCGGTAACCAGCCCGGTGATACCCTACATCGAGGTCATCCACGACCGGGGAGCTATAGAAATCAGCCGGGGCTGCACCCGGGGCTGCCGTTTCTGCAACGCCGGTATGATATACCGGCCGTTAAGGCAGCGGCCGCAGCAGGAGGTTATCACCGCCGTGGATGACCTCGTCAGCAACTGCGGCTACGACGAGGTGTCTCTGGTTTCACTGAGCACCAGCGACTACTGCGGCATTGACCTGCTGGTTGCCAGCATCGCCCGGCGCTACAGCAAAAAGAACCTGACAGTATCACTACCCAGTCTGCGCCTCAACCGTGACTCGGTAAAGCTGGTGGAATCCCTACCGACTCGCCGGAAGACCGGGCTCACCTTTGCCCCCGAGGCCGCCAGCCAGCGGTTGCAGAGGGTCATTAACAAAAACACCACCGAAGAGGAGCTTATGGAAACGGCCGCCGCCGCCTTTGAGCGGGGCTGGACCAATCTCAAGCTCTACTTCATGCTCGGGCTACCCACGGAAACAGGAGATGATGTCGCCAGTATCATCCAGCTGGTAGATAAGGTACAGGCACTGGGCAGGACCGCCCCGGGCAAAAGGCCACACATAAGGGTCAGCCTGTCCAGTTTCGTGCCCAAGGCGCACACGCCGTTCCAGTGGGTGGGCCAGGATGACGAGCTGGAGCTAAATAATAAGCATCAAATCCTGAGGCAGGGACTGAGGCGCAAGGGGGTCAGGCTTTCCTGGCAGGACCCAAGGGCCAGCCTGCTTGAGGCGGCGCTTTCCCGGGGAGACCGGCGACTTGGCCGGGTCATCCACCGTGCCTGGCAGATGGGGGCCAGCTTTGACGGCTGGAGCGAGCGCTTCAACTATGAGACCTGGCTGCGTGCCTTTGAAGAGTCCGGCATAGAACCCGGCTTCTATGCCCAGAGGCAGCGCTCAACCGAAGAGCCCCTGCCTTGGGGCCATATTGATACCGGCATATCGCCAGATTACTTAAAGCGGGAATACCAGCTTGCCCTGGAAGGTAAGGAGACCGCCGACTGCCACTATCAGGAGTGCAGCGCCTGCGGCCTTCAGAAACGCCGGCCGGAGTGCCACCAGAAACAGGCTGCCTCCGGCTAGCCGACGAACCTACTCGAAGCTGGCGATGGCGACTATACTATCGCCGGAAGCAAGATTCATCAGCTTTACCCCCTGAGTGCTCCTGCCCTGAACGGTAATGCCCCTCCTGGGGTCCTGCTCCTTGACCGGGGTGCGGGTAATCATGCCATCGGCCGAGATAATCATCAACTGCTGGCTCTGGATAACTACCCTGGCAGCAACCACCAGCCCCGTTTTTTCAGTGGTCTTGAAAGTCCTCACCCCGCTACCGGCACGATGCTGCCGCGGATAGCCCTTGATTGGAGTAATCTTACCATAGCCGCCTAAGGTAATCACCACCAGGAAGGCATCGGGCTGGGCGACATCACAACTGATCACCCGGTCGTCCTTGGCCAGGCGAACGGCACGGACGCCACCGCTGGCCCGCAGGCTGGTCCTGAGCTCGGACACCGGGAACCTGACAGACTGCCCCTGCCCTGTCACCAGAATAACGTCGTCCTGCTCTGTAGCCAAAGTAGCCGCCACCAGGCTATCGCTCCGACTCAGGTCCATGGCGATAAGGCCACTTGAGCGCACCGAGCTGAAGTTTTTCACCGAGGTCTTCTTTATCTCCCCGAGACGGGTGGCCATCAACAGATAGCCGCCAGAGGCAAGCTCGCTGGCAGCGATAACCGCAGTCACCTTCTCATTCTCGGGAATAGGGAAGAGATTGATAAGCGCCATCCCCTTGGCAATCCGCGAGCTATCGGCGGGCAACTCGTGGCACTTAAGGGAGAAGACCCGGCCCCGGTCGGTAAAGAAGAACAATGTATCGTGGGTGTCGGCCACCACCAGGAAGCGAACCGCATCCTGCTCCCGGGTAATCATACCGATAATCCCCTTGCCGCCGCGGTGCTGTATTACGTAGGCACGGGAAGGCACCCGCTTGACAAAGCCCCGCTCGCTCAGTGTCACCACCATCCGCTGATGGGGGATGAGGTCTTCCTCGCTGAAGCCAAGGGCTTCCTGCAGGCTTATCTCGGTGCGCCGCGGGTCATCGAATCTGGACTTTAGCTGCGACAGCTCCTCCTTTGCCAGCAGGAGTATTCTCTTGGGGTTGGCCAGCAGGTCTTCCAGATAGGCAATGGTCCTGACCACCTCGGCGTACTCGTCCAGTATCTTGCGCCGCTCCAGGCCGGCCAGCCGGCGCAACTGCATGTCAAGTATCGCCTGCGCCTGAACCTTGGAAAGGCCGAATTTCTCCATCAGGGCGCCACGGGCGATCTCAGCGGACTTGGATTTACGAATGGCAGTTATCACCGCATCCAGGTTATCCAGAGCAACCTTGAGCCCTTCCAGGATGTGGGCCCGGTCCTTGGCCACCTTGAGCTCAAACCGAGAGCGGCGGGTGATAACCTCATGACGGAAATCTATAAAACTCTGGAGCGCCTCTTTAAGGCTGATCACCCGCGGCTGGCCGGAAACCAGGGCCAGCATGTTGACAAAGAAGGCCGACTGCATCGAAGTGTGCTTGTAAAGGTTGTTGAGTACCTGCTGGGATTGGGTTTCTTTTTTGAGCTCGATAACAATGCGCATACCCTGGCGGTCCGACTCGTCCCGCAGCTCACTGATGCCGGTTACCTTCTTCTCCCTGACCAGATTGGCGATGCGCTCTACAAGCGCCGCCTTATTCACCTGGTAGGGCAGTTCCGTGACCACTATTTGACGGCGCCCGGCAGAGGTGGCTTCTTCGTAATAGGCCTTGGCCCGAAGAACCACCCGGCCGTGCCCGGTAGCATAGGCGCTTCTAATCCCCTCCTGCCCCAGAATAATGCCACCTGTGGGGAAATCAGGCCCCTTGATGAAATTCAGCAGCTCATCAACGGTTGCCTTGGGGTTGTCGATAAGATAGGCTACGGCATCGCACACCTCTCCCAGATTGTGGGGCGGTATGTTGGTCGCCATGCCCACAGCAATCCCTGACGAGCCGTTAACCAGCAGGTTGGGCAACCGGCTGGGAAGAACCAACGGCTCTTTGAGGCTGTCGTCAA
>DAOWDO010000014.1 GCA_030638985.1 Dehalococcoidia bacterium
GAGAAGGAACTGCCGGTGCTGCTGCCGGACGATGCCGAGTTCAGGCCTACCGGGGAGTCGCCCCTGAAATATAACCGGAAGTTTGTCACCACCACCTGCCCCACCTGCGGCGAGCCGGCGAAGCGTGAGACAGATACCATGGATACCTTTGTGTGTTCTTCGTGGTACTTCCTGCGCTACACCAGCCCGCACACTGATACCGCTGCCTTTGATGAGGGCAAGGTGAAGTACTGGATGCCGGTTGACCTCTATACCGGCGGTGCCGAGCACGCCGTCATGCACCTGCTCTATGCCCGCTTCTTCGCCAAGGCGCTGCGGGACATCGGCCTGATTGACTTTGATGAACCCTTTAGCCGCCTCTTTAACCAGGGGATTATCATTGCCGGCAAGCAGAAGATGAGTAAGTCACGGGGCAACGTCATTACCCCGGATGAATATGTCTCCGAACTGGGTGCCGATGCCGTGCGTGCCTATCTAATGTTTGTCGCTCCCTGGGAGCAGGGTGGTGAGTGGAATGACAGTGGCTTAAGTGGCATAAGACGCTGGCTTAACCGCTTGTGGCAGCTGGTGCTGGCAGATTATAAGGAAAAGGCAGCAGGTAAGGCCGCACGGAAAGAGTTAGCTCGTATTACCCACCAGACCATCAGAAAAGTCACTGAAGATTTAGATAAGATTCGCTTCAACACCATAATCTCTGCCTTGATGGAGTTCACCAACCACCTGGCCCGGGTCAGGGAAGCCGGCTCTGTTACCGAAAAAGACTGGCGGCAGGCGGTTGAAACCCTGATTCTGCTGCTGGCGCCGACGGCGCCCCATCTGACCGAAGAACTGTGGCAGCGGACGGGCAATGATTACAGCGTCCACAACCAGAGCTGGCCGACCTGGGATGAGGAACTGGCCAGGGATGAGGAGATAACCCTGGTGGTCCAGGTGAACGGCAAGCTACGAGACCGGCTTACCGTGCCGGCGTCCATCACCGAAGATGAAGCCCGTACGCTGGCGCTGGAAAGACAGAAGGTAAGAAGCTACCTTGAGGGTAAACAGGTGGTCAGGGTTATTTATGTCCCGGGGAGACTGGTCAACCTGGTGGTGCGGTAAAGCGAGATGAAGCAGCTGGGCTATCAGGGAAAATTGAAGGGGCAGGGCCCTTTCAAAACCTCTTCCTCCCCCTCTCCTTTGAAGGAGAGGGGGACACAGGGGGTGAGGTAGATAAATGAAAATAGCCTTTATCGGCGGCGGTAATATGGGGCGGGCGATGCTCTCGGCCATCCTGGACAGGAACCTGAGTACTCCCGGCGATATAACCGTCAGCGATGTAAGCGCAGCCCGCCTGAACCATCTGGAACGGGAGTTTGGTGTCCGCACTACCGGCAGCAACCTTGAGGCTATCGCCAGGGCCGAAATCGTGGTTCTGGCAGTCAAGCCGCAGAACTTAGATGAAGTATTGACCGAGCTAAAGGGCAAGCTCAAACCATCACAGCTGGTGCTGTCTATTGTCGCCGGGGCTGGAATTGATATCCTGCGTCACCGGCTTGGGCACGACGCCGTAGTTCGGGCGATGCCCAATACACCGGCCCAGATAGGCAGGGGGGTGACCGTCTGGACGGCTACATCTCAAGTTTCCGAGAAACAGCGAACGCAGGCGGCGGCTGTTCTGGGGACTATGGGCCGTGAGATTTATGTTGTCGATGAGGGCTACCTGGATATGGCGACGGCGGTAAGCGGCAGCGGCCCGGCCTACCTTTTTCTTTTCATGGAGGCTCTAACCAGCGCCGCTGTGGACATCGGTCTGCCGCTGGACACAGCCCGGGAGCTGGTGCTGGAGATGGTGATTGGCTCCGCGGAGCTTGCCCGTAAGTCGGGCGGGGATCTTGCCGGGCTCAGGAAGATGGTTACCTCACCCGGTGGCACCACTGCCGCAGCCCTGGACGTGCTGGAGCGAGGACGCTTCGCCGGGTTGCTCAAAAATGCGGTGGCCGCTGCCTATGATAAAGCCAGGGAGCTGGGGGGTTAAGTGGTTACATCGTCCTATATCTTAACCAAATGGCCTGTGGTATAATCTCTACCTTGAGGGAGTGAAGCTGTGAACGGGCTTGACATAATACTGACAGTGGTTCTGGTCATCCCCGCCTTTATGGGGCTGCGGATGGGTATTATCAAGGCGGTCCTTTCTCTGGTGGGGCTGGTAGTCGGCGTTGTTATGGCCGGCAACTTATACAAACCCGTTTCCAATATTTTTAGTTTTATCAACAACGAGCAAGTGGCCAACGTCCTTGCCTTTGCCCTGATACTGGTGCTGGTTATGGTGGCCGCCGCTTTTCTGGCCCGCCTGCTCCGTACGATAACCAAAGTGGTCATGCTTGGCTGGGTTGACAACATCGGCGGTGCCGTCTTTGGCTTCTTATTTGGCGCTATCTTCTGGGGTGCTATCCTGGCCACCTGGGTGAAGTTATTCGGCAGCGACCTGGTCACCGGGTCATTTCTGGCCAGGTTTCTGCTCGACTATTTCC
>DAOWDO010000054.1 GCA_030638985.1 Dehalococcoidia bacterium
AAAAGGGCGCAAGAAGGTTGCCAGAAAGGCCAAATCACCAGCCCTCAGATTTGGCTACAACGCCCTGAAGAACAAAGTGACGCGGCAGAAGGGCGCTCCGCAGAAGCGCGGCGTCTGCATCCAGGTTAAGACAATAACGCCAAAGAAACCAAATTCGGCACTGCGCAAGATCGCCCGGGTACGCCTGACCAATCACATGGAGGTGACCGCCTATATCCCCGGAGAGGGTCACGAGCTTCAGGAGCACTCCGTAGTCCTCATTCGCGGTGGGCGGGTACCGGATCTACCCGGTGTCCGCTACCATATCGTAAGGGGAACACTGGACACCACCGGGGTGGCCAACCGCCGCCAGGGCCGTAGCCTGTATGGCAGCAAGAAAGCCAAGGCCGCAACCGAGATCACTTAAATCCAGGAGGTAACATGCCGAGACGGGCATCGCCTAAAAAGAGGATTATACCACCCGACGCCAAGTTCGGTAGTGAAACCGTTGCCCGGGTGATAAATAAAATAATGCTAAACGGCAAGAAATCCGTAGCCGAGAGCATAGTATATGATGCCCTCGATATCATGGAACAGCGCGAAAAACAGGACCCTGTCGGTATGCTAAAGCAGGCGATACGCAATGCCACCCCGCTACTGGAGGTCAAGCCGCGCCGCGTCGGTGGCGCCACCTACCAGGTGCCGGTGGAAGTTCGCCGCGGAAGGGACACCACCCTGGCCATAAGATGGCTGATAAAAGCAGCCAGGGCCAGGACAGGCCGGTCCACGGCGGAGAAGCTGGCGTCCGAGCTGATTGATGGCGCCAAGAGCCAGGGAGCAGCGGTCAAGAAGCGCGAAGATACTCACAAGATGGCCGAGGCCAACCGGGCCTTTGCTCACTATAGATGGTAAGGAGTAACCCAAATTAGCAACCGAGTTATAGAAAAAGGAAAGATAGCCGAAAAATCCAGGTCAAAGGCTAACAAAGTGCCCAGAAGTTTTCCACTAGCTTGCATACGTAACATAGGTATTATCGCTCATATTGACGCCGGTAAGACCACCGTTACCGAGAGGATACTTTTCTACACTGGCCGTACCTACAAGATGGGTAATGTGGATGAAGGCACCACGGTGATGGACTGGATGGAGCAGGAGCGGCAGCGGGGTATTACCATCACCGCCGCGGCCACCACCTGCCAGTGGAAGGACTACCGCATCAACATAATCGATACCCCGGGCCATGTTGATTTTACCGCTGAAGTTGAGCGCAGCCTCAGAGTGCTGGATGGCGGGGTGGTTATTTTTGATGCTGTATCCGGGGTAGAGGCCCAATCAGAGACGGTATGGCGACAGGCCGATAGGTATGGCGTCCCCCTCATATGCTTCATCAACAAGAGGGAGCGGATAGGCGCCAATTTCGAGCGCTGTCTGAGTATGATCGAAGAACGCCTCTGCGCCAAGCCACTGCCAGTACAAATACCCCTGGGTAGCGAAGAATCCTTCCGCGGGGTTATCGACCTGATAGAAGAGAGGGCTTGGGTCTTCGATGGCCGGATAGACTCAGTGCCTCAGGAAATATCCATTCCACAATCCGAGCAGGCTGCTGCCACCGAATTTCGCCAGAGCTTGATTGAAAAACTGGCCGAAGAGGATGACCGCATCCTTGCGGCCTACCTGGAAGGCAAGGATATCTCCGCTGCCGATATAAAAGCAGCCCTGAGAAGGGTAACCCTGGCCAACAAGGGCATCCCCGTTCTCTGCGGCAGCGCCCTTAAGAACAAGGGTGTTCGGCTGCTGATTGATGCTACCATAGACTACCTGCCCTCGCCGCTGGAAATGCCTCCGGTGAGGGCTATTGATATCAGAAGCGGAAACGAGGTCACCCGCCCCGCAAGCGATGAAGCCCCCTTCGCCGCCCTTGCTTTCAAGGTCGTCGCCGACCCCTTCGTCGGCCGGCTGGTCTATCTTAGGGTATATTCCGGCCGGATCAGGGCCGGCGCCCAGGTTTTTAACTCTGCCCGTAGCCAAAGAGAACGCATCGGCCGCCTTCTCTTGATGCACGCCAATCGCCACGAGGAGGTGTCCGAAGCCGACACCGGAGCTATCGTGGCCACCATGGGTCTTAAAGAAACCTTTACCGGTGATACCCTGTGCGAGTCCACCCAGCAGGTGATTCTGGAAGCAATTCGCTTCCCGGAACCTGTACTCTCAGTAGCTATCGAGCCCAAGACCAGGGCCGACCGGGACCGGATGGTCGAGGCACTACAAAAGCTGGCCGAGGAGGACCCGACCTTTAAGGTAGCCTACAACGAGGAAACGGGGCAGACGATCATCTCCGGTATGGGCGAGCTCCATGTCGAGGTCATCGTCAGCCGGCTACTTAGCGAATACAAGGTGGCCGCCAAGGTAGGCAAGCCACGAGTCGCCTATAAAGAGACCATTACCCTGCCGGTTAAAGCCGAGGGCAGGTTCGTCCGCCAGAGCGGCGGCCGCGGCCAGTATGGCCATGTCCTGATTGAGCTGGAGCCCCTGCAGAGAGGCACCGGCTTTCAGTTTGTCAACCGTACCAAGGGCGGTGTGCTGTCCAAGCCCTTTATCCTGGCCGCCGAAGCTGGCATCAAAGAAGCCGTAGAAACCGGGGGCAGTACCGGTTTCCCGATTGTTGATATCAAGGCGACACTCTATGACGGCAGCTACCATGATGTTGACTCTTCCGAAGTAGCCTTCAAGATGGCCGGTTCAATGGCCTTAAAAGACGGCGTCAAACGGGCCAACCCCATCATTCTGGAACCGGTTATGAAACTGGAGGTAGTTACCCCAGAGCAATTTCTGGGTGATATCATCGGTGACCTCAGCTCACGGAGGGGTCATATTCAGTCAATCGACGGCAGTGGCGGTACTTCAACCATTCACTGTCTGATTCCTCTGGCTGAGACCTTCGGTTATGCCACCATCGTCAGGTCACTAACCCAGGGACGGGCAACACACTCTATGGAGTTCTATCGCTATCGGGCAGTGCCGCCGGACCTGGCCGACGAGATCAGGGCAAAATAAAGGGAGTAAATCCAGATGCCAAAACAGAGGATTCGCATAAAACTAAAGGGCTTTGACCACAAAATACTCGACCAGGCAGCCCGGCAGATTGTAGAAGCACTGGAGAGGACCGGAGCCAACGTCACCGGACCGGTACCGCTGCCGACCCGTATAAAAAGGTTTAGCGTTGTCCGTTCCCCCTTCATCGATAAGGACTCGCAGGAGCAATTTGAAATCCGGACGTACAAGCGTTTAATAGATATTGTGGAAACAACATCAAAAACTATAGACTCACTAACCAACCTCAACCTGCCATCAGGAGTGAG
>DAOWDO010000051.1 GCA_030638985.1 Dehalococcoidia bacterium
CACAGTATATGACGACGACTGGAACCTGTTTGTCACCGGCCAGGATACAGGCGGCAACTTCAGGCTGTGGAGCCTTGTCTATGGCGACGGCGGCGGCGTCACCGCCGGCACCTGGTCAGAGCTTGACGAGTTCGCCCAGGCCCCTTCCAGCGGTGACTTTGAGTATCGCTATGCTTTTCTGGGCAAGCCCGATGTTTCCCGCTGCTTCTATGTCGAAGAGTTCACCGGTACCGAGGCCTATTCCCGCATATTCCGGTCATACTCCATCCCCGGCACCAAATTTGTCGATAGTCTGTGGCTGGAGCCGCTGCCGTTTAACCTCATTTCCCAATACGGGCTGGTTATTGCCCACCACGGGGATTACTGCTGGTTGTCCCGGGCCAACGGTGTCTGGCGTGCCCCGCTTACCGCTGATGCCCTGGAGATTACTGCCGATGTGCTGTCCCTGAAACAAGAGATAAAGGGATGTCGCAGCCGTCTCACGATAGAGCTCGCCAATGATGACGGCCGTTTCTCCCCACCGCCACCACCG
Organism: Dehalococcoidia bacterium; assembly: GCA_030638985.1. Lineage (GTDB taxonomy): Bacteria > Chloroflexota > Dehalococcoidia > Dehalococcoidales > DAOWLH01 > DAOWLH01. The sequence continues at coordinate 533 of DAOWDO010000051.1, forward strand.
CTGGCCATCGGCTGCCAGCTAAACCTGGGGCCGGGCTATACCACCACGCAGGGCAACGAAGTAAGTCCCGGACAGAGCTTCGTTTTGGAAGCCTACGAATACACCAGCTCCGGCAGCCGGGCCAGCCTGGTACTGCACGCTGTCTGCGGCTGGAGTCTGGTTGCCAACTGGCAGGCCCGATATCAGTTCCGCTGGAACAAAGATACCGACCAGGCCAGTATCAGAGACATCCTTTCCTTTATCATGGCCAGAGCCGGCTTGAAGCTGGAGGTTATCTCACAATCATCTCTAATCACCAGCTACTATCCCGACTTCACTATCAGCCCGACCACCGCTGGTGACGTCGTTATCACCAATCTCCTGTCTTTCGTCCCCGACGTGCTCTTCATTGAAGGCGGTAAAGCCTACCTGATAAACCCACTGGCGGAAGACTCTCCGGTCTATTCCTACACTAGCCCGCATAGCCAGACGGGCGTCAGCCACCCGATACTGGAAGGGCGATACGGCACCGGTGCCCTGAAACTAAACCGCGTTCAGGTTGAGGGCTACGACAGCGGTGCCGGTTCATCCATCATCGTTGACTGCTTCGACTGGGAAGAGCTGGAAAATGTTTATGAGAGGTTCCTCAAGCTGGAGGATAAGAATATCGGCTCGGTCAGCCAGGCCCAGGACCGGGGCCAGACCCTGCTCAGGGAAGCCGAGATAGAGTCCACCGGAGGCTTTATCCGAATCCCGGTTAACTGCGGCCAGCAGATGTATGACGTCATCGGCATTACTGATGCCAGAGCCGGCCTCGACGCCCAGAAGAGGAGAGTCCTCGGCATAACCCTGGTCTATAATCCCGGTCGCGGCCAGTATGAGCAGAGTTTATTACTGGGCAAGGTATAGAGGAGGTAAGAGCAATGAGACTCAGGAAAGCAGTACTGCGCAGCTTTAACTCCGGAGATTACACGGCCACCGTCCAGCTTGCCGGAAGCTACAAGGTCTATCTGGAAGACATCACCGTGGCCCGTAACCTGCCAGAGGGCGAGATGGTTACCGGAAGAAAAACAGCCATCCTCTTCTTTGACGAGCACAACCCCAAGGAGGCGGTGATAATCGCCGTTTACAGCTAACGGCTGAGCAAGCCAACTTCAGGTAGTGGTCAATTTTGTTGACAGGAGTTGTATGATGGAGTGATGGATTGGCAAGTGATTTTTTTCATTGATGAGGGAAACAACGAGCCTGTCAAAGATTTCATCCTGGGGCAGTCTGATGGAGCAATAGCGGAAATTCTACATGTATTCAAGTTATTAAGGCAGTTTAACATCACTTTGGGTATGCCCTATGTTAGAAAAATAGATAAATCTGGTGTTAGGGAGCTTAGAATTAAACACGGTTCAGATATATATCGTATTTTCTTTTTTGCCCATACAGGGCGCAAATTTGTGCTGTTACATGCGATTCAAAAAAAGGAGGATAGAATATCAGAAAGCGATAAAATTTTAACTATTCAACGAATGAATTATTATAAATCAAGGTATTGACAATATAACATATATGTTATATAATATAAACAGTCTAGGGGGGGCGAACAGTGAAATGGCAAACAGAAGAGCTACAAGTTATGAGGAATTTGAGGCAGAATTACTTAAAAGACCCGGCATTCGCAAGGAATATGAAGCCTTAAAACCTAAATACGACATGATTAGCAGTGTGATAGAGCGTAGAAATCAATTGGGGATTAGTCAAACAAAGCTTGCTAAGATTGTTGGGACAAAGCAACCTGCCATATCCAGACTGGAAAAGGGTGATTACAATACTACACTTAGCACGTTTTTCAAAGTTACCAATGCTCTCGGTCTAGATATTTCTTTGAAAGCCCGAGGGAAAACCAAACAAACTCACGGTAAAGTTCACGTTTAGGGCATAGGATACATACATATCATCCGACTAAAGATACAATCTCCTCTACCACCCAGATATGTTTATTTATTCCCACAGCCACCACTGGCACATCCCCCCTCATCTCCACCGCTCCTTGACAGTCCACCCCCAACTACTCTATAGTTTACTCGTTTATCAGATAAAAGTTAGAAACAGAATAAAAGGAGTTGATGTTTTGTGGCCCCGATTATAACGGCCAATGAAGGAGAGGGTTTTGATAGCTTGCTCAAGAGGTTCAACCGCAAAGTACAACAGGACGGTGTACTTTCTGAAGCACGCCGCAGAGAGCATTACCAGAAGCCGGTAACCCGGCGGGCACGCAAGGCAATGGCCAGGAGGCGACAGGCATCCAAGGCAGCCCGAGCCGACAGAAAACAGTAAAAACCCCCGGGACAGCAGTTAGGATGAGGCAGCCTTGAAAGAAAAACTCAACAGCGACCTCAAGCAGGCACTCAGGGATAGGGATAAGATTAGGGCTTCGTGTATCCGTCTGGTGCTATCGGCCGTACAAAACACCGAAATAGCCAAACGGGCTGAACTGGAAGAAACAGATATCCTGGGGGTCATCGCCAAAGAAGCCAAGCAGCGCAAAGAGAGCATCAAAGCCTTCAAGCAGGGAAACCGCCAGGATTTGGTAGCTCAAGAAGAAGCCGAACTGGCCATCCTCATGGAGTACCTGCCCAAGCAGATGAGCCGCGATGAGATTATCACTGCCGCCCGCAAGGTTATCGCCGAGGCGGGCGCCCAGGGGCTTGGCGACAAGGGCAAGGTAATGGGCAAACTGATTCCCCAGCTAAAGGGCCGGGCTGAGGGCAGCCAGATAAACGCCGTGGTTAGCGAGTTGCTCGGCTGATAATACGGCCGGGATGGTTCCCGGAAGGGTTCAGGCCCTCTTTTTTAAGGCATCTAGCCGGCGAGAGCACCATCCATTTCATGTTCCAGATATTGCTGGCTAACCCCCAAATCCACCACCGCCCACGGTAACCGGTTACCCACCGGCCATCTCTTAAGAACATAGAAATCAATATCCAGATGGCACTTTTCCACAGCTCGGCGCCAGCCGGCAAGAGAAATCTCCTCCACGCCGACCAGCACCTCTGCCAGCCTGACATCTCCCCGGGCCAGAGCCCCCTGAACCTGACTCCAGGCCGGGCTTTCACTCTTGAGCTGAATACCCCTGGGCGGTAGCCTCTTTTTCAGTATCGCCAGGCGGCGGTTCAGGGTGTCCAGGTCCGCCATCGGCAGCCATTGAAAGGGAGTACCAGCCTTAGGCACAAAGGAGGCGACGTTCACGCTGAGCCGAGAGCCGGCATTGCCTTTATCAAGGACATCCTTGCACCTGAGCGTCAGGGCGGCTATTTCCTCAACATCGGCATCGGTCTCCGTGGGCAAGCCAATCATAAAATACAGCTTGAGCCGTCTAAAACCACACTCGGCAACCCCCTCCACCGCCTCTATAATATCACCCTCGGAAATGCGCTTGCCGATTACCCGGCGCAGCCTCTCGGAGCCGGCTTCAGGAGCCAGGGTAATGGTGCTGGCCCCACCCCTCACCATCTCACTGAGCACCATGCCACAGCGGGGGCCAATCCGCAGCGAGCTTACAGAAAGACCGGCTCCCAGCTGCCGCAGTCTGGAAAGCAGCTCCTCAATCTCAGGATGGTCGGAAACCACCGGGCCCACCAGCCCCAGGCGCTTTCTGTATTTGAGCCCTTTAGTGGCCTGTTCCACCAGCCTGTCCACCGAGCGATAGCGTATCGGGCAAAAGGTGCTGCTCACCAGGCAATAGCGACACCCCCAGCTGCAACCGCGCTCAACCTCAATAAGATAGAGGTCACCAAGCTCGGTATCCGGGGTAAGTACAGTGGAACTGACCACGAAATCATCCAGATGGTGCGCCCACTGGCGGGCAACGGGGGCACCCTGATGATACCGTGGCACGTAGCAACCGGGCAGTTCAGCCAGCATCCGTAACTTGTCATCTCGCCTGACGGCTTCATCAGCCATCACTGTCAGCATCTCCGGCAGAATTGGCTCAGCCTCACCAATGCACAGGCAATCAAAAAAAGGGGCCAGCGGCATAGGGTTGGCAGTAATACAGGCACCGCCGGCGATGACCAGCGGCTGCCTGTCGTCGCGATCGGCAGCGTAAAGCGGTATGCCAGCGGCCTTCAGAATTTGAACCACGTAGAAATAGTCAAGCTCATAGGAGATGGAAAAAGCCAGGGCAGTAAAATGGGAAAGCGGCCGCCGCGATTCCAGGCTTAATAGAGGGGATGACTGCCCGCCCCCCTCCCAGAAGACCCGCTCGCAAACGACCCTCGGGTAGCTGTTGAGCAGGCTGTAAACGGCATGAATGCCCAGATTGGACATACCGATATAGTAGGAATTAGGATAGATAACGGCGATGGGAACCCTGCCCCCCCAGTCCTTGACTATAGTACCCTGCTCTCGTGAGAGCCTGCCTTCAGCCGGTACCTGACGAGCCCTCGCCCGCCTGCCTTTCCGGACCCCCTCCCAGCCCATGCTTACTTCCAGGAGCCCCTGAGGAGCCGCCCGTCTATGGTAATAATCCTGTCGGCCACCTCTCTCAACTGCATAGATGTCCTCTCCTTGCCGAAGAGGGCCACCTCCACGTTCTTGCCGTTGTCCTTGACCGCCTGAAGGGCGCCGACATAATCACTGTCACCGGCCACCAGGATGGCGATATCATAGTTATTCTTAAAGCTGTGGGTTATCATGTCGGTGGCCAGTTGAATATCAACCCCTTTTTCGTAGGGCGGTGCACTGGGCCAGTTGACATAGACCAGGCGCCCCAGACGCAGCTCGGTGTAGGGTACGGCCATAACACTATCAAAGAACTTCTGCTGGTCCCGGTACCGCTCCGGCTCCTCCTTGCGGCCCACCCGGGCATTGTAGTAGTAGGTCCTTACCAGACGGCGTCTATCCAGCAGCCTCTGGACAAACTTGCCGATATCAACATCCGTCCTCTGGAAGTGGTGCTTCAGCGAATGGTACATGTTGCTGCCGTCAATGAATATCATCACTCTGCCTGATTTATTCGTCATGGGTCACCTCCTTAGCACTTGGTATAGCCGCACCCCGGGCAGAGGAAGCAGCCCTCCTGGTAGACCAGCAGGCTGCCGCAGTCGGGGCACTGGCCGGCAATATTTTTCACCAGCCCGTAGTCCTGAACCACCTTGGTGCTGCCATCGCTCTCACCACGGCCCCCGCTGGCGTGCTTTTCCAGGACGCTGGCAATGGCATCGGCACAGGAGAGCACCGACCTACCCTCCTCCCAGGCGATAGAGGGGCAGCGGATGCCCCTGAGCTGCTTTACCACCGAAGCCACCTCTATCCCGGAGCGCAGAGCCAGAGAGATGAGCCGGCAGGTGGCTTCAAGCTGCGCCGAGGCACAGCCACCGGCCTTGCCCAGCGTGGAGAAGACCTCGCAGATTCCCTGCTCATCGGAGTTGACGGTGACGTAGATATAGCCGCAGCCGGTGGTTGCCCGCTCGGTAACCCCGGAGGTTATCTTGGCCCTCTTCCGGGGGGCCAATGTGGAAGCCTTAGCCTTCTCTTCCCTGCCGGTGGTCAGCACCTGCCCCTCCCGGCTGCCGTCACGGTAGATGGTTATCCCCTTGAGCCCCTCCTCATAGGCCATCCGGTAGACTTTGGCAACATCTTCCCGGGTGGCTTCCCTGGAAAAATTGACCGTCTTGGAGACGGCGTTGTCCGTGTGTCTCTGAAAGGCGGCCTGCATCCGGACGTGCCACCGGGTGTCTATATCATGAGCGGTGACAAGGAGGCGCCTGGCGCTTTCGGGGACGCCGTCTATATCGCCTAAGCGAGCTCCATCGGCCAGCCTCTGCATCAGCTCCTCGGAGTAGAACCCCTCCTGACGGGCGGCCTGCTCAAAATAGGGGTTGACCTCCACCAGCCGGGTGCCATCAAGGATATTTCTGGTATAGCTCAGGGCAAAGAGGGGTTCGATGCCGGAAGAGCAGCCGGCAATCATGCTCAAGGTACCGGTGGGAGCAATGGTGGTGCACGAG
>DAOWDO010000076.1 GCA_030638985.1 Dehalococcoidia bacterium
ACGCTGGAGACGAGGACCTGCCGGCCATGCTCCTTGAGCTCAAACAGACCGCCGAAGAAGCCGGGGCCGCTCAGGACTTCGGGGCGCAGCGTTTTCCGGGCGTGCTTTCTTGCCAGCTCCTTGGCCTTGTCCGCAGCATCCAGGTCGACGCCGGCGGCGGCATAGGTCTCTTTAATCTGCTCTGCCTCCCGCAGTAATTGCTAGCTATCTTACTTGCGAAACCACTTGCCCTTGCCGGCGGCAGCCGCCAGCGGGGCTACCACTATCCAGAGGGCGATGGTGACCAGCATGGCATAGGAGTAGCTTATCGTTTCTATGTCAAACTTTGGGGCGATGACCCCCCAGAGGAGCATGGTAAAGAGGGAGCTGAGGAAGAAGCCGGGGACAGCTGCTCCGAATATCACGCCACAACCCATAATTGGCCTCCTTGCAGGATTTGTATCTGCCATTGACAGCCGGTCAATCATATCACCTGGCCAATATGGTTGCAATCGGGTCAGCCGTTGTGGTGACCGGCCAGATATGATTGACTTCGCCTGTTGCCCGGGAGCTGTGGCTACTTGCGCTTGCCAGAAAGTTTGCTACCGGCCATCGTCTCCAGTGCCAGCTTGTCCATCTCCAGCTGCACCGGCATCGGGTATTCACCGGTGAAGCAGGCCAGGCAGAACATTTCACGAGGTAGGCCCACTGCCTTTATTAAGCCGTCGATGCTGAGGTAGCCTAGAGAATCGGCATCAATGAAGTCCCTGATTTCGGGGACGGTCTTCTGGGCGGCGATTAACTCCCAGCGGGTGGCCATGTCAACGCCGAAGAAACAGGGGTAGCAGATGGGTGGGGCGCAGACGCGCATATGGATCTCTTTGGCCCCGGCCTTTCGGAGCAAGCGGATGACCTGGGGGGTGGTGGTCCCGCGGACGATGCTATCATCCACCAGCACCAGCCGCTTGCCCTCCAGTATCGGCTTTAAGGGATTGAATTTGAGCTTGACGCCAAGGTCTCTTATCCGTTGGTCGGGCTCAATGAAGGTGCGCCCCATGTATCGGTTCTTAATCAGCCCCTCGCTAGGGGGTATTCCTGATTTAATGGCGTAGCCCACCCCGGCTGCCGTGGCCGAGTCGGGGACGCCGATGACCAGGTCGGCATCTACCGGGTGCTCTTCTGCCAGGCCGGCACCCATATCCTGTCGTGCTGAATAGAGCAGGCGACCATTGATGAAGCTATCTGGACGGGAGAAGTAGATGTACTCAAAGATGCACAGTGCTTTTTTGTCCGTCTCTATCCGGTAGCTATCAAGGCCGTTTTCGCTGATGGCCACTATTTCACCGGGTTCAACCTCCCGGTTAAATCGGGCGCCGATGTGGTTTAAGGCACAGCTCTCCGAGGCCATTACCCAGCTATTATTACCGATGGCGCCCAGGCACAGGGGGCGGACACCAAAGGGGTCACGGACACCGTAGAGAGTATCTTTGGTCATCAGTACCATAGAATAGGCCCCCTGCAGACGGCGCATGGCATACTTGATTCTATCCAGCCAGTCCTTTTCAGGAGATGAGAGGATGAGGTTGGCGATAACCTCGGTGTCGGTTGAGGTCTTGAAGGTGTAGCCCTTTGCCGACAGCTCTTTGTAGAGGGCCTCGGCGTTGGTGATGTTGCCGTTGTGGGCTATGGCCAGTGTCCCTGCCCCGGCACCGACCACGATGGGCTGGACATTGCAGTCGCGGCTGGAGCCGCGTGTAGAGTAGCGGTTGTGGCCGATGGCGATGTGGCCGGTGAGCCGGCCTAGTGACTCCTCGTCGAATACCTGGGATACCAGTCCCATCTTGGCATAGACCTGGAGTCTCTTACCATCTGTGGTGGCGATGCCGGCGCTCTCCTGCCCGCGGTGCTGCAGGGCAAAGAGGGCAAAAAAGGTAAGGCGGGCTATGTCTTCATCAGGGGCATAGGTGCCGAATACACCGCAGGCCTCGCGCAATCTATCTACCTCTCAAATTAAGGTAAGAACAACCCAAATAGATTATAGGCTACCGACGGCCTGATGGTCAAATTGCCGGTAACGGCCGCTTTTCAAACTTCCACCCCAAGGGCGCTGAATACACCCCGCAGGCCAAAGTACCCGGCATAGGCGATAGCGGTGACCTTTATTACCTTGCCGGCAAAAGTGATGAATAGATATCTCCTGAATCCAAAGCGGACAGCGCCGGCGGCCAGGGCTGCCGGATAGTAAAAGGGGTTCATCACCGCCGACAGTATAAAAAGCGCCCATGCTCCCCTTCTCCTTTTCATCAGGCGGGTCATCCACAGGTAGGCCTTTTTAAAACGGCTGGCATTGGCTACGGTCTCGGCATCGGCCAAGGGGGTGCCGCTGGTATAGCCGGTGATATATATAGTCAGTCCTCCCAGGGCTTCACCGAGGCCACAAACCAGGCCGACAAAAGCAGGCCCGGCGATGTCCGGCCCGAACCAGGGCAGAAGCACGCCGCCAAGGGCAAACTGTATCGCCAGCATGGGCACCGGGATGATGACGGTGGCGCCACCCAGGGCGCTGACAAAAAGACCACCCAGGTAGCCGTAGCCTTCCAGGTCCTGGACAAATTGCCAGCTGAAGATGATGACTGCCGCCAGGCCAAAGGTTATGGCGATAGTTATCATGCCAACCCAGAATTCCCATCTGCGGAGGGCGGCTTTAAACTTGTTCAGCTTGCCGGGGTAAGTATTGGTGGCCACGCTTCTCATACGGCGGCTTTACTCTTGGCCGCTTTGCTTCTCCTTGCCGTAAAAGTCAGGCCGTCGCGCCCGCGTCCAACGATGACGATGTCTCCCGGCTTGAACTCACCCCTGAGCAGCTTGCTCGATAGCGGATTTTCCACCTGCTGCTCAATAGCCCGTCTCAGTGGTCGGGCGCCATAGGTCGGGTCATAGCCGATTTCAGCCAGCCAGGACTTGGCCTTATCGCTGATTTGTATAGTCAGTTTATGTTCCTTAAGTCTTTTTTGCAAATCGGCCACCATCAGGTCGACGATGCTCCTCAGATGTTCCTCTGATAGCTCGTGAAAGACAATGATCTCATCGATGCGGTTGAGAAATTCGGGGCGGAAGGTTCTCTTGACCTCCGCCATAACCTTATCCTTCATCCTCTCGTAGCTGCTCTTTTTTGCCTGGGCCTCGTCTCTTTTGCTGGCGAAGCCAAGGCTGCTTTCCCGCTTGATGAGCTCGGCACCGGCGTTTGAGGTCATGATTATCACCGTATTCTTGAAGTCCACCGTCCGTCCATGGCCGTCGGTCAGCCGGCCGTCATCAAGGAGCTGGAGCAGGCTGTTGAAGACCTCCGGGTGGGCTTTTTCAATCTCATCCAGCAGAATCACACGGTAGGGACGTCGCCTCACCAGCTCGGTAAGCTGCCCGCCCTCATCGTAGCCGACGTAGCCCGGCGGCGCTCCGATAAGGCGGGAAACGGTGTGCCTCTCCTGGTATTCCGACATATCCAGCCGTACCATGGCGTTTTCATCGCCGAAGAGGAACCAGGCCAGGGTTTTGGCCAGTTCCGTCTTGCCGACGCCGGTGGGTCCGAGGAACATAAAGCTGCCGATCGGCCGCCGCGGGTCCTTGAGCCCGGCGCGGCTTCTGCGGATGGCCTCGGAAATGGCCCTTGTCGCCTCTTCCTGATTTACCAGGCGCGTGTGCAACCGCTCTTCCATGTGGAGCAGCTTCTCAGCCTCGCCCTCCAGCATCTGCGATACCGGGATGCCCGTCCAGGTGGCTACCAGCTGGGCGATATGTTCCTCGGTGACCACTCCCTCAATCTTCTCCTGCTTAAGCCACTGGTTCTTGACCCTGTTGTATTCCTCCTCCAGGCGCAGCCTTTCTGACTTTAGTTTGGTGGCGTGCTCGTAGTCCTGGCGCTGTGTGGCCGCCTCTTCCTCATTATTCAGCTGCTCCAGGCGTTTTTCCAGAGACTTGACCTCGGGTGGGGCGCTCTCGGTATCAAGGCGCAGCTTGGAGGCGGCTTCATCGATAAGGTCAATCGCCTTGTCCGGCAGGTGCCGGTCGGCGATGTAGCGCTGGCTCAGGCTGGCGGCTGCCTCCAGGGCCTCATCACTGATTTTTATCTTGTGGTGGGCCTCGTACCTGGGGCGAAGCCCGCGAAGTATCTCAACGGTGTCTTTGACATCGGGTTCGTTGATAAGGACCGGCTGCAGGCGCCTCTCCAGGGCCTTGTCCTTCTCGATGAACTTGCGGTAATCGTCCAGGGTGGTGGCGCCGATACACTGCAGCTCACCGTGGGCCAGGGCCGGCTTGAGCATGTTGCTGGCGTCGATGGCACCTTCAGCGGCTCCGGCTCCGACCACGGTGTGAATCTCGTCGATAAACAAAATCACCTCACCCCTGGCCTCGCGTACCTCATCCATGACCGCCTTGAGCCTCTCCTCGAACTCACCGCGGAACTTGCTGCCGGCCACCAGCGCTCCCATGTCCAGGGCCAGCACCCGGCGGCCACGCAGCGACGTAGGGACATCATCATTGGCAATTTTTTGAGCCACTCCCTCGGCAATAGCCGTCTTGCCCACCCCGGCTTCGCCGACGACAACCGGGTTGTTCTTGGTGCGCCGGGTGAGAATCTGCATCACCCGCTTGATTTCGCCGTCGCGGCCGATAACCGGGTCCAGCTTGCCCTCACGGGCCAGCTCGGTCAGGTCACGGCTGTATTTGGCAAGGGAGCGGTACTTGCTTTCGGCCCTGGCGTCGGTCACCCGGTGCCCGCCCCTGATTTTCTTGAGGGCAGCGTAAACCTTTTCCTGGTCAATACC
>DAOWDO010000006.1 GCA_030638985.1 Dehalococcoidia bacterium
GGGCTCTGATGGAGCTTGTTTATGCTGCCGGTCTGCGGGTCAGCGAACTGGTCGGCCTGAATCTGGAGCAGGTGAACCTGGAAACCAGAGAGATCCGTGTCTGGGGCAAGGGCTCCCGGGAGAGGGTGGTGCTCATTGGTGAGCCGGCTGCCGCAGCGCTGGTGAACTATCTTGGAAGTGGAAGGGGGCAGCTACTGGCTGGGAAGAAGGCCGCCGCTGTTTTTCTCAACCATAGCGGCGAGCGTATCACCGGGAGGACGGTTCAGAAGATGCTCGGCACCTATGCTGGGCTGGCTGGTATCAAGAAGAGGGTTTATCCCCATCTCTTGCGCCACACCTTCGCCACCCATATGCTCGATGGTGGCGCCGACCTGAGGGTTGTCCAGGAGCTTCTGGGACATGCCAACCTGGCCACCACCCAGATCTATACCCATGTCACCCAGAGCCAGGCTAAAAAGGTGTATCTGGCTGCCCACCCGATGGCGCGGACAAAGGAAAAAGAGCTTGAGGATGGATAACCGCCTCTGCCGGCTACGCAATACGCTGGCCAGCAGGGAGATTGAGGCCGTTCTTATTTCCCGGCAGGAGAACCGCTATTACCTCTCCGGCTTCGACGGCTCCGCCGGCTTCCTGCTTGTTACCGGCGCCCGGCAAATCCTGGCCACCGACTTTCGCTATCTGGAGCAGGCCAGCAAACAGGCGCCGGGCTACGAGGTATTCCGCACAACCGGGGATTTGGCCGACTGGCTGCCCGGACTGGCTGGCGACTTGGGACTGACAAAGCTTGGGCTTGAGGCCGACGACATCAGCTTTGCCGTGTACCAGCGTTTGGCCGGCGTTCTGGCTCAGTATCGCCTTGAACTGGTGCCTGTGGAAGGGCTGGTGGAATCTCTCAGGGCCGCAAAAGGGCTGGAGGAGATTGAGCTCATCGACCAGGCGGTGGCTATAAGCGATGCTGGTATGGAGTATATAATCTCTGCTATAGAACCGGGCATGACGGAAAATGAGGCTGCCTGGGAACTGGAAAAGTTCCTGCGTGATAAAGGCAGTCAACCGCTACCTTTCGCAATCATCGTCGCTTCGGGGGAAAATGCGGCTATGCCCCACGCCACGCCTTCAAATCGGGCTATCCGGCGCGGGGAACCGGTGGTGATTGACATCGGCGCCCGGGTTGCCGGCTACAGCAGCGACCTGAGCCGTACTATCTGTCTGGGTAGCCCCGATGACGTCTTTAAAAAAGCGTATGGCGCCGTCTCCGAGGCGCAGGTGGCCGCTATAGACGGCATCTGTTCAGGCATGACCGGAAAGCAGGCCGACACCCTGGCCAGGGATGTTATTGAGCAGGCTGGCTATGGTGCCGCCTTCGGGCACAGCCTGGGCCACGGCCTGGGTCTGTCCACGCATGAAAAGCCGCATTTGGGCCCTAATTCCAGTGATACGCTGGCCGACGGCATGGTATTCACCATTGAACCAGGAGTCTATCTGGCCGGCTGGGGTGGGGTCAGGATAGAGGACACGGTGGTCCTGGAAAATGGTAGAATAAGGGTGCTTTCCCGGGCCACTAAAATGGAAATCTAGGAGCGTAAAACATGATAAACAGCACTGAGGCAAGAAAAGGCGTTGTCATAGAGCTTGATGGTAAATTGTATCAGGTGATTGATTACAAGCATATTAAGATGAAACGGACGGCGCTGGTCAGGCTCAAGCTGCGCGATGTTATCGGTGGCCACACGACTGAGCGGACTTTCCAGTCTGATGAAAAGTTCGTGCGGGCTCGCCTTGACTTTCGAAGTATGCAATATCTCTATGATGACGGCGACCTTTACTACTTCATGGACCAGGAGAATTATGAGCAGCTGCCCCTGGATAAAGCGCAATTGGGCGGCGCGATAGACTATCTGAAAGAAGGCATGTCTCTTGAGCTGTCCAGCTATAAGGGAGAGTTCATCGGAGTTGAGATACCCATCACTGTTGAGCTTGAAGTGACCGACACCGACCCCGGTTTCAGGGGGGACACGGCTACATCCGGCACCAAGCCGGCTACACTGGAAACCGGTCTTGTCGTTCAGGTTCCCCTGTTTGTTGAAAAGGGTGATGTAATCAAAGTCGATACCCGTAGCGGCAGTTATCTGGAGAGGGCTGGTTGAATGCTGAAAGCTGACCTTCACGTACATACTGAATATTCGTTGGATTGCACTACGCCACTGGACAGGATTATTGCTCGCTGCCTTGAGCTGGGCATAAACTGTCTGGCCGTGTGTGACCACGGCAGCGCCGAGGGGGCGCTTAAACTGCAAGATATGGCCCCATTCACGGTGATTGTGGCCGAAGAGATATTGACGCCTAAAGGGGAGATTATGGGCATGTTTATCAAGGAGACCATACCCAGCGGGCTCTCGGTTGAAGACACAATTTCCAGTATCAGGGCTCAGGAAGGCCTGGTGTGTATACCGCATCCCTTTGACCGCTTCCGGCCCTCGGCCCTGGGCAGGAATGTACTGGAGCAAATAGTTGACCAGGTTGACGTCATCGAGACCTTCAACGCCAGAGTCCTGCCCATCCAGGGGCAGGGTGGGGCTGAGAGCTTTGCCCGGGAATACGGTCTCAGGCAGAGTGCCGGCAGTGATGCCCACACCCTCTCGGAGATAGGCCATGCCTATGTTGAAATGCCTGAGTTTGATGGCAGCGATGGCTTTCTTGAAGCTCTGGAGCAGGGAAAGATTTACGGTCAGAGGACAAATCCGCTTACCCATTTCGTCAGCCTGGGAAGTAGAATCAGAAAGAGATTTCGCTAACGATGTATCGGTTCGGCTGGTTTTCCACCGGCAGGGATGAGGCAGCCCGGGAGCTTGTGCGGGCTGTCCATGAGGGTATGGCCAGGGGAGAGATTGAGGGCGAGATCGCCTTTGTCTTTTGCAGCCGTGAGCCCGGTGAATCAGCCGAAAGTGATTTGTTTCTCAGGCTGGTTGGAGGTTACAGGATACCCCTGGTCTCCTTCTCCTACCAGAAGTATAGAGCGGGCAAGCCAGGCGGCAGAACGGGAGAGCTGCCTCAGTGGCGGCTTGACTATGACCGGGAAGTAATGTCACGGCTGGAAAGATTTCACCCTGACATTATTGTGCTAGCGGGCTATATGCTGATAGTCGGGCCGGAAATGTGCTCCAGGTACAATATGATTAATCTCCACCCGGCGGCCCCCGGTGGACCCGCCGGAACCTGGCAGGAGGTAATCTGGCAGCTCATGGAGCAGGGGGTGGTGCAGAGCGGAGTGATGACGCACCTGGTAACCCCGGAGCTGGATAAAGGGCCGGTGGTGAGCTATTGTATTTTCTCTATCGCCGGTGAACCCCTTGATAGCTACTGGCGCACTATAGCGGGGCGGGACATTAACCAGATGAAAAGAGAGCGGGGGGAGAACAATCACCTGTTCCGCCTCATTCGGGAGCATGGCCTGAAAAGAGAATTTCCCCTGATAATAGCAACCATGAAGGCTTTCAGTCAGGGCCGGGTCGGCATTGAAGATGGCCGGGTTGTTGATTCTTCGGGGAGACCGATGCCGGGCTATGACCTGACCTCCGAGATAGACGAGCTGGTGGGGAGTAAGCTGGATGGATAACTGCATCTGCTTTGACCTTGAGGGGCCACTCACACCCCAGGATAACGCCTACGACCTGATGAAGCTTTTTCCGGGTGGAGACCGTGTCTTTGAGGTCATCAGCCGTTATGATGACCTGCTGGCACTTGAAGGCAGAGAGGGTTACGAACCCGGAGATACCCTGGCCCTTATCGTGCCCTTTCTGGTATTGCACGGCATCTCGGAGGCGGATATTGCCGGCTTGGCTGACAGGGCGACGCTGACCGGTGGTGCTGCCAGGCTTGTTACCTGGTTAAATGACGAAGGTTGGCAGGTCTTCTGCATTACCACGACATATAAGCAATACGCCACCAAACTCACCCGAAGGATGGGTATTGCCGCTGATAATATCGCCTGTACCCCGTTTCCGCTTGATAGCTTTCATCAAATGTTATGTAAAGAGGATACTGCCCTATTGCAGAATATGGAGCGGGAGATACTGACCATAAGCGGTGATGATGAGGTGATAAAGCAAAAGCTGGACCATTTTTTTATAGGAGAACTGCCCATGACTGGGCCGGGCCGGGCTATGGCCAAGGTCAGGCCAATAGGAGGTCGGCGAAAGGTTGCCTTTTTAAACGAATTTACACAAAGGTGTGATGTCCCCCTGGCGCGGTGGGTGGTGGTTGGTGATAGCATCACCGATGCCAGGATGCTCGAAGCAGTGAAGAAAGCGGGAGGGCTGGCCATTGCCTTTAACGCCAACTTATACGCCCTCCCCTACGCCACCATGAGCCTGGCCTCAACCAGCATCAATGACCTGGCGCCGGTGCTGGCGGCCTGGCGGACATGCGGCCGCGATGGCGCTGAAGAAATGGTGAGGGAAAAGGAAAAAGCCGGCGGCAAAGAGAGCCGGGAACACTTCCACTGGCTCTCGGACAGGAAGGATATCGCTGATGTCATTTCGCTTCACAGGGGGATCAGGCGGCTGGTCAGGGAGGAAGCCGGCAAGCTGGGCTGATTATCCTGGCAGTGTGGAGAAATAATGAAACGTATTGAAGTAATCGGGCTGGGAGCGCTCAACACAGACAATATATATAGCGTAGAGCGACTCCTTGAGGATGGCGAGACAACGGTCAGGGTGACGGGCTCTTTCCCCGGCGGCTCGGCGGCCAATACAGTGTATGGTCTGGCCAGGTTGGGGATGAGCACCGGCTTTGTCGGTGCCGTGGGTGAGGATGTCGAAGGT
This sequence comes from Dehalococcoidia bacterium, assembly GCA_030638985.1. Classification (GTDB taxonomy): domain Bacteria; phylum Chloroflexota; class Dehalococcoidia; order Dehalococcoidales; family DAOWLH01; genus DAOWLH01. The sequence goes on from DAOWDO010000006.1 coordinate 4,824, forward strand.
AAGGATCTGCTTGGTAGTTTCCAAGCTGCTGGTGTTGATATAAGTCATATCAGGGCAAAGCTAGGGACAAAGACCGGCCAGACTCTGTGTTTTAGCGATGGCCCGGGCAAGCGTTCCATCTATGTAATGCCCGGTGCCAACAGCTTGGTGACCGCCGGTGATATAGAGCCGGCTTATATCAACCAGGCCAGAATGCTCCACCTGTCATCCTTTGCCGACGATAGTCAGTTTCAGCTGCTGCTGGGCCTGATGGATACTCTGGCCCCGGCTGTTAGCCTCAGTTTCTCCCCCGGGGAAATCTATGCCGCCAGGGGGCTGGCGGTGCTGGCTCCCATACTGGCAAGGACCAGCGTGCTGTTTGTCAACGAGAAGGAAATGCAGCGGCTTACCGGTGCTGATTTTGAAGCCGGTGCCGAAAGCTGTCTTGGGCTGGGCTGTGAGGTAGTCGTGGTTACCCTGGGAGGTGGGTCTGGTGGGGAAGCACCTGACCGGGAAATGGCTGGCGCCACCAGCTATATCAGAGAGGCAGCCGGAGGCTATTACGTCAAGACCAAGGGGCAAAATAAGACCCCGATTGTGGATACCACCGGGGCCGGTGATGCCTTTGCCGCCGGTTTCCTTTACAGCCTATTAAAGGGAAAAGCTACCCGGCAGTGCGGCCTGCTGGGTGATATCACGGCTCGCTTCTCCCTGGCCAAATGGGGGGCCAGGGAGGGGCTGCCCACGGCTGCTGAACTCGGCCGGCGTTATCACAAACTCTACGGCCAGCAGCTCTGATTACTTCTTTCCCTTCTTTCCCTTCTTGCCCTTCTTGGTGGTCTCTTCCAGTTGTTGACCTAGAATCTCGTCAACAATGCCATATTCCACTGCCTGCGGTGAGCTGAGATAGAAATCGCGGTCGGTATCGTGAATTATCTTATCAAGGGTCTGACCGGTGTGCTTGACCAGAATCCTTCGGATGATATCCTGTAGCCTCATAATCTCGCGGGCGGCGATTTCAATATCGGCTGCCTGTCCCTGGGCACCGCCGACCGCCTGGTGCAGGTGGACTGTGGAGTTGGGCAGGGTGAAGCGTTTGCCGATAGCCCCGGAGCAGAGGAGTACCGTGCCCATGCTGGCAGCCATGCCGACACAGATGGTGGACACATCGGGGCGTATCAATTGCATGGTGTCGTAGATGGCCAGGCCGGAAGCAATGATGCCACCGGGGCAATTAATATAGAGCTGGATGTCCTTTTCTGGGTCCTCTCTCTCCAGGAACAGCAGCTGGGCGATGATAATATTGGCCACCTGGTCATTAATGGGCATGCCAAGCATGATGATACGCTCTTTAAGCAACAGTGAGTAAATATCGTAAGCCCGCTCCCCTCTGGCACCGGACTCGATCACCATGGGAATGATATTTCTTGGTTGCGTCTTCATTTTACCTCCTTTTTCGTTCTGGTTTTCCTGGCAGGCCTGCCGGCTATTTCTACAAGCCGTTGCATGGCCCGCTGACTTGATAGACTTCGCCTGATGGAGGCGCGGTTATCGGGACTGTTGAGAAGCTTCAGCTGTTCCTCTTTCTTATCACCGGCTCTAGCCGTAAGCCGCTCAATCTCGGTGTCAATTTCGGCATCAGTGACCTCAATCTTCTCAGCTTCGGCGATATTGCTCAGCACCAGAGAGCTGGATACTCTTTTAGTCGCAGGCGGGCGGTAGCGGTCTGCCAGACGCTGCCGGTCGGTGTTCTTAATCAACTCCATATATTGCTCGGGAGTGGAACACTGCGATGACAGGTCGTATATATACTGGTTGACCATCTGCTCAACTTCCATATCAACAAATAACGGCGGGAATTCCAGTTCGCTTTTGCTGATCAGGGTGTCAATCAGTTTCTCCTCCAGATTGAGTCTGCTTCGCTCCTCGCCTCCGGTTTTCAGGTCTTTGGATATTTGTTCCTTTAGCGAATCAAGGCTCTCGATTCCGGGTGCGATTCCTTTGGCGAAACCGTCATCCGGCTTGGGCAGCTTCTCCACCTTGACCTCTAGCAGCTTTACCTTGAATAGGATGTCTTTACCGGCCATGTCTTTATCGCTGTAGTTTTGCGGCATTTTCAGCTTAACCTCCTTCTCCTCGTCTACTTTTA
>DAOWDO010000089.1 GCA_030638985.1 Dehalococcoidia bacterium
CAGGTTGTCGGCTGGCTGTCCTGGCTCTTTCTGTCCTACCTGCTGCTGATAGTGGGTGGTTTTGCCGCCCTGCGCCTGTCCCACATCGATGTTGGCTCATTTAGCCCCCTCCTGATAGGACTTTACTATGCCACCCTGGCCTTCATCCTGTGGCTCATCAGCCGTCGCCAGCGGCAGAGCGCCCTCATGGCCGAACCCGCAAGGGCAGCAAGGTCTGGCATGAGTAAAACAGGCGGGTTTTTACCCCAACTGCCCAAAAAGCGGCTCCTGCTGCCGCTGGTGGCGGTGGTCATCCTGGCGTCAGTAGCAGTGGCCAACCTGCCGGACAAGAAGCTCCACATCAGCTTCCTGGATGTCGGCCAGGGAGACGCCATCCTTATCCAGAGGGGAACGCAGCAGGTTCTGATTGACGGCGGCCCCAGTCCCCAGGCGATGACTCTGGAGCTGGGCAGCCGGCTGCCCTTCTGGGACAGAACCATCGAGCTGGTCATTATGACCCACCCCCACGCCGACCACATTACCGGCCTTGTCGAGGTGCTGGACAAGTACCGGGTGGAGCAGGTGCTTTACCCCGCCGTGGACTATGATGCGCCCATTTACCACCAGTGGCTCCGTCTTCTTGAGCAAAAGGATATCAATGGAGTTTCAGCACAAGCCGGGCAGAGGATCGACCTGGGCGGGGTGATAATTGAGGTGCTGAACCCACCAAAAGAACTCTTACAGGGCACCGAGTCGGATATAGACAACAACGGCATTGTCCTGCGCCTGGTCATAGATGAGGTTAGCTTCCTTTTGATGTCGGATATGATGTGGCAGGGAGAGCTTGAACTCATCAGCCAGCGGGCCATCCCGGAGAGCACAGTCCTCAAGGTGGGCCACCACGGCTCGGACACCTCCACCACCCACCAGCTCCTGGCCATAGTCAATCCCAGAGTGGCGGTCATCTCCGCCGACCCGCAAGCCTACGGCCACCCCGACCCCGATATTCTAGCCCGGCTTGGAGAAGAGCTAGGCTCAGAGAACATCTACCGCACCGACCTTATGGGCACCATAGAGTTTATCACCGACGGCAAGAAGCTGTGGCTCAACGAGGGGTAGCTAAAAAGCTTTTTCTAATATAAACTGGGGGAATTTAAAGGGGGGTATTCCAATGCCTGTTATCGACTTTTACTTCAGCGGCTTCTTCGGCATCACTTTCTTTCTCTTCAGCCTGGCTCTCTATTTTCTGCCGACAATAATTGCCATAGCCAGAAAACAGCCCAATGCCCTGGCCATCTTTGTGCTAAACTTCTTCCTGGGCTGGACCTTCATCGGCTGGGTGGTGGCGCTGGTGTGGTCGGTAAAGAAATAGGAAGTCATTCTGCCGCTCCCTCATAGCCATTAAACGAAGAAATCTTCTCCAGCGGCTCCCGGTCATGCCCCGGGCCGATATTCTGGCTATCGTAGTAACCAACGGCCAGCAAGACGTCTATCTTTTTATCCCGGGGAACACCTAAAACTGACTTGACGCCTTTTTCATTAAACCAGCCCAGCCAGCAGGTGCCCAGCCCCAGCTCCTCAGCCTGAAGGACAAAGTGCTCGCCGGCGATGCCGATATCTATCAGGTAATAGCTGGTGCCCCTGATGAGGCCGCCTGCCCAGGTCAGGAACTTGCGTTTATCCGAGACGATGGCGACTATCACCGGCGCCTCCCTGGCGAAAGACATCACCGCATAAATACCGCCAAAAGCAGCCCGACACAGCCTCTCCTTCAGCTTGGGGTCATCGACAACAATGAACTTCCACGGCTGAGCATTGCAGGCCGATGGGGCCAGCCGGGCAGCCTCAAGGCACTTGATAATCTTGTCCCTCTCCACCGGCCGGCCCAGAAACCGCCGGATACTTCTCCTTTTTCTTATCAGGTCCAACAGGGCCAAGGTGTCACCCCCTTCGTTTCAGCTTCAAATCCGCCCCATCCGGGGCCAAGCCGTGGGCGGCCAGCAGCCGCTTATCGGCCAGAATATCACCCGTTCCACCATCAGCCACCACTCTGCCCTGGTCGAGAATAACCACCCGCCGGCATAGAGCCCCCACCAGCTCCAGGTCATGGGTAACTATTATCTTGGTGCCGGCCATACGTTCGAGGACACCAATAAAAGACCACTTGCCCCGGGGGTCGAGGTTGCTGGTGGGCTCATCTATTACCAGGATTTCAGGGGACATGGACAGCACCGTAGCCAGGGCAATCCGCTTCTTTTCACCGAAACTGAGGTGGTGGGGCGAGCGCTTCTCGTAGCCACTCATGCCGACCAAACCCAAGGCCCTGGTTACCGCTTGACGGACCTGGCCATCGCTTAAGCCCATGTTAATCGGCCCGAAGGCGACATCGTCAAAGACGGTGGGTGAGAACAGCTGGTCGTCCGGGTTTTGAAACACCAGTCCCACCCGGCTCCGGGCCCACTTGAGGTTACTTTCATCAATCGGGCTGCCCAGCAGGCTGACGGCGCCGTTGCTGCGGAGGATGCCGTTCAGGTGAAGCAGTAGCGTTGACTTGCCGGCACCGTTGGGGCCGATCAGCGCCAGTGACTCTCCCCGGTATATGGCCAGATTGACATCGATAAGCGCCTGCTGCCCGTCAGGGTAGCTGAAGGACAGGTTCTTTACCGTGATTAACTCTTCCACACCATCTCCCTAGTAGAGCAGGTTAAACAGATTGATAGCAACCAGCGCCAGGGACAGGCCGGCAGCAAAGAGAGCATCCCGCCGGCCGAAGCGCAGGCGTTCCAGGGTGCGGCTGTGCCCGTCAAAACCTCGAGCCACCATAGCGGCATAGACACGCTCCCCCCGCTCGTAGCTGCGGAGGAACAGGGTGCCGACCATGTTGCCCACTGTTTTAATCTGCCACCGCCACTTCCCGCCGAAGCTACGGCTGTCCCTGGCCTGCTTCATGCGCATCACCTCGTCCGTCAGAATAAAGATATAGCGGTACATAAAGGAAAGCAGCATGACCAAAACCCGGGGGAAGCGGAGCCTCTCCAGCCCCTCAAGCAGGCTGGCGAACCGGGTCGTCGCCGCCAGTATGCTCAGGCTGATAATGGACAACCACGCCCTGGCCAGGATATTCCAAAAAATCTGAAGCCCGCTCTGGCTTACCGAAATATTCCACATCCCGATGTTATAGCTGCCGGCTACCTCTCCTCCCTTGAAGAAGGGAATAAGGACGGCCACCAGCAGCACAAAGGGGACAATGACCAGCGAGCGCCTGAGAATATAGAGCGGAGGCACCCGTGAAAGGACAATAAGAACGGCCAGCAGAACGAGGTACATGCCATAGGCCGGCCAGCTATCAACCGGCGTCAGCACCACCGCGATGATGAAAGCCAGAGTCGCTACAAGCTTGCTGCGCGGGTCAAGCCGGTGCAGCGGGCTGTCCCGGTCGCTGTACTGGTCGAGAAAGCTGTGCTTCACTTAAAGCTCCGCTTGCTTCTTGCGTGATATTATTAACCTGGCCAGGCCGTAGGCGACACCGAAGAGAACAACGGTGCCCAGCCATCCGGCCAGCATTATAGCCAGTGTCTCGTTTTCAATTCCCGGGAAGAGATAGTCGGCTGCTAGAGAAAAGGGAGATTCCCGGGCAAGGCTGGAAAAGCCCTCGTCCTCGGCTACGCGCTCCAGACCGTCGGGCGAGAAGAGGCCAGAGGAGACACCGTGGCCAAGACCAGACAAAAAACAAGAGCCAGTAACCACCATTTTCTGTTCATAGTTATCTCCTAAATCCTCTGCAAACTTAGCAGGTCAGCCCGGGTGGCCAGCACCAGGCTGAGAACGGCGGTGGTAACCAGCCCCTCCCCGATGCCGATGAACGCGTAGACACCGGCCATGGCCGGCAGCACCACCGCCAGCGGCGATGTGCCGGAGATGGCCAGCTCCAGGGCGCAGGCGATAGCCGCCAGGAAGACCGATCCCCAGGCGGCAACAAAGCCAGCGGTTAGCCTGGCCCGGCGGCTGTCACCCAGCAGAGAGCCGAGCAAGCGGTATAGCAGGTAAGCACCAAAGCTGGCGATAATGCCCATATTAAAGATATTTGCTCCCAGGGCCAGCAGGCCGCCGTCCTGAAAGATGAGGCTCTGGGCAATGAGCACGACGCTCATGATAAGCACCGCCGCCCAGGGGCCGAGCAGTATCGCCGCCAGGGCGGCACCGATTATGTGGCCGGAAGTGCCACCGGCCACCGGAAAGTTGAGCATCTGGGCGGCAAAGATAAAGGCGGCCAGTATGCCCATCATCGGGATGTGCTTGTCGCCCAGCTTTTTGTTGGCCACCCTAACCGCATTGGCGACGCCACCGGTAGAGATGACATAGGTGGTGGCCATAGTGGCCGCATTCAGGAAACCATCCGGAATATGCATCGTCTTCTCTCTTTTCGCATTCTCAGGCAACTGCAACCATTTGCAGTAACGTCTTAAAAAAATTACCGGCACCGGCGGCAGCGGCCGAAGAGAGCCAGGTGCTTCAGGTCGGCGTCAAACTGGTACTTCCTGGACAGGCTTTCCTTGAGCGACGCCAGCACAGACTCATCAAGATCAATAATCTGTCCACAGTTCTGGCAGACAAGGTGGTGGTGGTGTCCCTTCTTGATGCTGTGGTAGCGTACCCGGCCATCGCCCATGTCCGTTTCCGTCACCAGACCCAGCTCCTTGAGCAGCTCAAGGGTGCGATAAACGGTGGATATGTTCAGGTGCGGATAGCGGGCACACACCCTGGTGTATATTTCCTCGGCGCTGATGTGGTCATCGGCGGCCTCAACCGCCTCCAGTATCATAATCCGCTGCGGTGTAAGCCGGTAGCCCCGCCTGCCCAGCCTGGTGATTATGTCTCCCGCCTGGCTCATAGTGCTATTATTGTAGTAGAAAATAATTGCAAGTGCAAGTCTTTGTAGCTGCAATTATTCTCGTGTTTGTGTGCCCGCCTTCTCCCGGCTGTCCAGAAGGATGGTCACCGGGCCGTCATTATGGATATCGACCTGCATATACTGTCCAAAGCGCCCGGTAGCTACCGCAAGTCCGGTAGCCCGTGCCTGCTCCACGAACAGGTCGAACAGCCTCTCGGCCTCCTCCGGAGCCGCCGCCCCGGTGAAGCTGGGCCGCCGCCCTTTCCGGGTGTCGGCCAGCAGGGTAAACTGGCTCACCAGCAGCAGCTCACCGCCGGTTTCCAGGGCGGAAAGGTTAAACCTGCCGGCTTCATCGGCAAAGATGCGCAGATTGACCATCTTGGGCACCAGGTAATCAATATCGCCTTCGGTATCGCCGGCCGCCACCCCGACAAAGACCACCAGCCCGCGGCCAATACGGCCCACTTCCCGGCCGGCGATACTGACCGCAGCCCCGCTTACTCTCTGGACCAGTGCTTTCACCCGTGCTTCCTTCCAGACTTTGCCCAGATTTTAGCCCAATGGCACTGCCAGGGCAAATCAATGCCCGCCACCAAAAAGAAGTTAAATTTTTATTAAATAGCGAAAATTTACCGGTTAACCCCCTTACTAATGAGGGATAATTTAACTGGACTTTCCACCCGGAAAGGTATAGAATTTCATTGTGGCAGTTATGGATTCCCGACACGGAAAAGAGAAGGGCACTGGGCTTATAGCCGGTGCCTTTTACACTTAAGGAGGTATGACATGCAGTCAAGTCTGATCGGCAAAATCGAGAAAGCCAAGCGTTATGCCCAGGAAACAGACCGCATCACCTTTACCGGGTTCTCAGTGAAATTCCGTGGCAGGAACGATTGCCATACCACCGGATACAGGGACAGCCAGTGGCGCTGCACCTGTGACTTCTTTTCTAACTGGGGGCTGTGCAGTCATACCATGGCCCTGGAGAAGATTCTGGGCAACATGCTGCCCGAGGAAGCCCTGACCACCAAATTTGAATAGCTCCGGGCTAAACTGAACTAACCCGCACTGCCCATCCCGGTTTGCTGCTCGATAGCCTCACCGACAACGAACAGTGAGCCGGTTATGCAGATAAAGGCATCCTCATCAGCCAGTGACAGCGCCAGAGCCAGCGCCTGAGGAACCGTTTCCGCAGCTCGGGCCTCAATGCCGTACCTGCCAAACTCGGTGACAACGGGTGCTGTACCCATCGCCCGGGGATGACGGGAGCGGGTAGCAACCACCGTCTCAAATAGAGGGGATAGCTCCCGGACAATACCGGCCAGGTCCTTATCCACCGAAACGCCGATAACCAGAATCGCCCTGCCAGAAGGCCGACCGCCGGCAATACTCCCAAAATAATGCTCAATGGACTGCTTTAGCTCACCGGCTGCCGCCGGGTTGTGGGCACCGTCAGCTACCACAAGCGGCCTTTCTCTTAAAATCTGAAAGCGGCCCGGCCAGCTCACCTGATTGAGGCCGATAGCAATACTTTCCGGGGTAATATCAAACCTCCTGCCAGCCAGAACCTCCAGGGCGGCCACGGCGGTGGCGGCATTCTCCATCTGGTAGCGGCCAAGCAGGGGCAGGCACAGGCCATAGCTGCCCGCTCCTCCGCTGACCCTTAGTAGCTGCTTGCCGTTTTCAAAACCAAGACTCTGCCAGGTCACCTCAGCACCCACCCTGATCAGCTGAGCGCCGTTCTGCCGGCAGGCCTCCTCTATCACCCCAGCTGCCTCCCCGGGCTGGGGAGAGCTGACTACTACTACGCCGGGCTTGATGATCCCCGCCTTCTCGGCAGCAATCTCGGCCAGAGAGTCTCCCAGCACATCGGTGTGGTCCAAGTTGATGGAGGTTATGACGCAAACTTCAGGCCTGACCACGTTGGTGGCATCCAGCCGCCCCCCCAGGCCGGCCTCCACCACCTGAAAGTCGACCCCCTCTTGTGCAAAATAGAGAAAGGCCAGCGCCGTTAGCAGCTCAAAAGTAGTCAGCCGGCCATAGCTGGCTTTTTTGTTAACCGCTGTAACCTCGGGCTTGAGCCTGTCCACCAGCTCAACCAGCTCAACCTGGGAGATGAGCCGACCGTCAACCCGAAAGCGCTCCCTGAGGTCGACGAGATGTGGCGAGGTGTAGAGACCGGTCTTGTAGCCGGAGGCAGCCAGCGCCGAGGTTATCATGGCTGCGGTGCTGCCCTTGCCCTTGGTACCGGCGATATGAACCGTCCTGGCGGCAAGATGCGGCTTGCCCAGCCGCTCAAGCAGCTCATCCATGCGCCTGAGGTCATAGTTCACCGGCTGGCGCAGCTGGTGCATGGTCTCATAGTCAATGAAGCTGTAGAGATAGTCCAGGGCCTGCTGATAGGCAGAATCTAGCAATCCATTCCCCAAGAAATATTATTTTTACAAGCCATGCCGGCAGTGCTACTTTTTACTGACCGACGAGCCACCGGAGATGTCCAGGTCACCCAGCGTCGGCTGGCCAATATAATCAAGGTGCGAACCACCGCTAATGTCGGCATCCAGCCGGCCGTCCAGGTTGACCGTAGCCCTGCTGCCACCGCTGAGGTTAACATCAGCATCACCAACCGGGAAGCTATCCAACTCCGCGTTGCTGCCACCGGAGGCATCAAGCCTGAGGTCACCAGCCGAGCCTGCCAGCGTCACTCTACTGGCCCCCGATAGCTCAATATCGGCGTCACCGCCAGCCGTAATATCACCGGTTACCCGGCTGGCGCCGGAGATATCAAAATTGACATTCCCGGCCGCTATGTCGGCCATATCCAGAGAGCTTGCCCCGGATAGTGAAACATTGAAATCACCGGTGGAGCTAAAACCGCTGATTGTCCCCCGGGTGGCACCGGAAAGGGAAAGCCGCTCCAGGCCGGGCATGGTGACTCTGGCCTCCTTCGTCACATTCAAATAGCTGTTGCCCGCCCGGAGGTCTATCTTGAGCGTGCTCCCGCTTTTGACGACCACGATATAGTCAAAGAGATTATCATCGGCGGTGATGCTGATGCTGAACGAATCGGCCCGGGTAATGTCGACATCAAATGCATGGCCGACCTCAACACGGGTAAAACCGCTGTAGTCGAACTGCCGGGTATCCATCTCTCCGGAGCCGGTGACCAAGCCCAGACAGCCCGGCAGCAGAACGACAGCCAGTAATCCACACAACCCCAGTAATAATGCTTTTCTCATAATTTGCTCCTTATAATACGGGCCTTGCCCCGATTATACCACTGTCCACCCGGCAGACAAGGGGTTAAGGCTTGACGCCATCTGCCGTCATTGCTACTCTATAGCCGGAGTACCCAGCTTGTGACGACTTTCTTGGAAAAACTTACCGCCGCCACCAGAAAAAACAACAGCCTGCTCTGCGTCGGGCTGGACCCGGACCCGGAGCTGATGCCCCCCGGGCTGAGTATCCTCGAATTCAACAGGGCGATTATCGACGCCACCGCCGACCTGGTCTGCGCCTACAAGCTAAACTTCGCCTTCTACGAGGCGGCCGGAGCCGGGGGCTTTGATGCCCTTAAATCCACCGTGGAACACATCCCAGACGAAATACCGGCCATCGGCGATGCCAAGCGGGGCGATATCGGCAATACTGCCAGGGCCTACGCCACCGCCATCTTTGACCGGCTGGGCTTCGATGCCACCACCGTTAACCCCTACCTCGGCTTCGACTCGGTTGAGCCCTTCATCCAGCACCAGAACCGCGGTGTATTCATCCTTTGCCGCACCTCCAATCCCGGTGCCGCCGATTTTCAGGACCTCAACATCGAAGCCGAAATACAGAGCCGCCACCTCTTTGAAGTGGTGGCCCGCAAGGCCAGCCAGTGGGACCGGTTCGGCAACATCGGTCTGGTCGTCGGTGCCACCCGTCCGGAAGAGCTCAAACTCATCCGGGAAGGCTATCCCGACACACCCCTGCTGATACCCGGTGTCGGCGCCCAGGGAGGAGACCTAGAAAAGGCAGTCAGCTACGGCGTCGATACCCGGGGCGAAAGGGCCATTATCAACTCGTCCCGGCAGATTATCTACGCCTCAAAGGGAGCTGACTTCGCCCAGGTCGCCGGCAGGGCAGCAAAAGAACTAAGAGACCGGATCAACCGCTTTCGAACCGGGTAATACCCAACTTCCTGAGGACAGAAGAATGGCAACGGAGATCAGGCTGGGCGATGTTGTCCGCCTGAAAAAGAAGCACCCCTGCGGCAGCTACCAGTGGCTGGTGTTCAGGGTAGGTGCCGATATCGGCGTCAGGTGCCTCAAGTGCCAGCGCCGGGTGCTGCTGGAGAGAAGCACCCTGGAACGCCGGCTGAGGGGCTCGCCCACCCCGGGGGGTGGCGATTGATGCCGGAAGTGCTATACTAGTAATAACAACAAAAGGTGGTTGCATATGCAGGTTTTTTATAACATACTGGCCAATGTTGGACTTATTCTTATTATATTCTTCAGTGTGAAGACCCTCCGAAGAATCCGGGGTAGGTGACTGCCCGGCTGCAAACAGCCGCCACCAGTCCATTCCGGCGCTGTTCTCCGGTAATTTAGCCGTGATTCGTTTACCTCCAGGGGCAGACAATGGCACGCCGTATTATGCACATTGACCTTAATGCCTTCTTTGTCTCGGCAGAACAGGCAGCCAATCCCCGGCTCCGGGTAAAGCAGCCCTCGCCAAACAACAAGGTATGAGCCGGGTAATTCCGGCTCATACCTCTTTCTTTAACTTACCTTAGTAAGCTCCAACGATATACTGTGAGTGGATTATTAATTTACCGCTACCTGAACTGAAGATGCAACGTTATCCCCGGGGTGATAACCGTCTCCTTATGTCTCGTTTGTCATATCTCTTGGTCAAATGGCATGGGAATGACCACTATAGCTTGAGCTCATGTTCCACAGGCACAAGGTGGATCTCCAGGGGCTCCGGGATCTCCCGGTGATCCCTTGTCACCGTTCACCGTCGAATCCACTCCGTTCACCGTCGAATCCACTCCGTCAACCCCATCCTTTCCGTCAATCCCATCTATTCCGTCAAGCCCATCTATTCCGTCAAACCCGTCAAGCCCATCTATTCCGCCAAGCCCATCTATTCCGTCAAGCCCATCTATTCCGTCAAACCCGTCAAGCCCATCCATTCCGTCAATCCCGGCTAGCCCCGGAGGGCCGGCTAGTCCCTCCGGTCCTTGTGGTCCAACTGCCCCCACCGGCCCCCGCGGGCCGACAAAAACGAGTACTATGATAGCTAGGGTCAGGACAATAGTTGTTGTGGGATAGGTGATAATTCTGATTAAAATGCCCATTATTAACTCCCTATATTAACTACAGGTACAGCCTGCTCCCGGTGTGCCCGGATCTCCCTTTGGTCCGTCAACCCCATCCTCTCCGTCAACCCCATCCTTTCCGTCAACCCCATCCTCTCCGTCAAACCCGTCAAACCCATCCATTCCGTCAAACCCATCCATTCCGTCAAACCCGTCAAGCCCATCTATTCCGTCAATCCCGGCTATTCCGTCAAACCCGTCAAGCCCATCCAGCCCGTCAAACCCGTTAAGCCCGTCAAACCCCGGAGGGCCGCCTGGTCCCTGCGGTCCTAGTGGTCCAACTGCCCCCGCCGGCCCGGCTGGCCCACGCGGTCCGGCAAATATGAGCACCAGAACTACAGCTACAACAAGGACTGCCGGCACTGGTCTTTTGAAGATATTAACTATGATGTTTATAATGATAGCCATTGCTACCTCCTTTAAAGATATTATTGTAATATGCTAGGTGAGAATGCTTATTGAAATAGTCACTAACACCTCCTCCTAAGATGGATACCGCAGTATAAATTAATGAGATGCTATCTTCAAATCTCTACCCTCCTGATTACAGAGTCAGGTGGTGTTCATAGGTATTGCTCTATACTTGCCAGTCAAACACAAGAACTGGCTCCGTTTTTGGGGGGCAGGTCAAGCTTCTCGCTCTTTTTTATTCTTGATTTGGTGGCTCATCTATTGCCAGCATCCCCTTCTCCAGCAGTTGATTAAAGTAGGATTCTCCTAAGGAAACCGGCGAGAACCAGCTAATAAAATCGGCTCGCCGAAACGGCTGCCTGGAGCGGATCTTCTCGATCACACCCGACCACTCCTCTGGCATTTGTAATCGTTTCCCGGTCAGCCAGTTGTGGCACTGGACTCCTCCCTCCACTTGCGTAAACTCGAGGAACTCATCTGCCAATCGCAAACGGCATACTCCGTCGAGTGTTGTGCGAG
>DAOWDO010000072.1 GCA_030638985.1 Dehalococcoidia bacterium
AGCAGCTTCTCTGGCCAACCGGGCAATCTCCTCAGCCCGGGTGCCGGCTTCTCTGGCCGCCTTCTTGGCCTCTTCCGCCTTACTTCTGGCAATCTCCTCAGCCCGGGTGCCGGCTTCTCTGGCCGCCTTCTTGGCCTCTTCCGCCTTGGCAATGGCCTGCTCACTGGCAGCAGCAATAGCCGCCCACAGGGCTTCATCACCGGCTAGGTCGGCCTGTTCGGCTATTTTAGCTGTCTCCTCGGCGATGTGGGCAGCTTTAGTCTCAACCTCTTTGGCCTCCTTGCCAACCCTGGCCACCCGCGCAGCAACGTCTCCCGTCACCCTGGTCGACGCCTCAATTGCCTCACTACCGGCATATCCGGCCAGTTCAGCTTTTCTGGCAGCCTCCTGGGCCAGGCGAGCGGCGGTGGCAGCCGCCTTTTTCGCCTCCCTGCCGGCTTCGTCGGCCTTTCTGGCCGCTTCCACAGTTTTACTCTCGGCAGCCTCAGCGGCGGCAGCCTTGGCTACCTTCAATTTTTCTTCAGCAATCCTGGCGGCGGCACTGGCAGCAGCGATAGCCTTTTCAGCGGCATCCCTGGCTGTTGTTGCCGTCTCCTCTGCCCTGGCTGCAGCCTGCTCTCCGATGGCCTTCATCGCGGCGGCCATGGCTCCATCCCCGGCCAGGTCAGCTTGCTCCGCCTTGAGTGTCGTTTCCTCGGCAATACTTGCCGCTCTGGCTGCTGTCTCCTTGGCCTCCTTGCCAGCTTCATCCACTCTTGCTGCAAGCATGCCCGAGACCTTGGTAGCTGCCTCTATTGCCTCATCACCAGCAATATCGGCAAGCTCGCCCTTCCTGGCAGTCTCCTCAGCCAGACGAAAGGCGGCGGCGGCTACCTTTTTCGCCTCCCTACCCGCCTCATCCGCCTTCTTGGCCGACTCCACGGTCAGTTTTTCTTCCGCTTCAACAGCGGCGCTATTAGCCAGCTTCATCGCTCCTGTCGCCTGTTTGACGACAGCATCGGCAGCCTCAATAGAAACTTCCACCGCTCCCCTGGCGGCGATGGATGCCTCTTCGGCCCTGATGGCGGTTTCCTCAGCTATCTTAACAGCGGCAGCGGCGGCTTCCCTGGCTGCCAGAGCGACCTCCTCAGCCTTTACGGTAGCCTCTTCAGCAGCATACTTGGCCGCCCTGGCCGTCTCTTCAGCCTTGACAGCCGCGTCCTCGGCTCTCTGAGCCGCCTCTTCCGCCCACTTGGTAGCTGCATCAGCAGCTTCCCTGGCGTCCCTGGCCGCTCCCTCAGCCTTGGCGGTAGCCTCTTCGGCGGCAGACTTGGACGCTCTGGCGGCTTCCTCAGCCTTAGCGGTAGCCTCTTCAGCGGCAGACTTGGACGCTCTGGCGGCTTCCTCTGCCTTTGTGGTAGCCTCGGCTGCAGTCCGCTTGAACGCCTCAGCAGCCGCTCTGGCTCCCCGGCCGGCCTCCGCCGCCTCCCTGCTTGCCTTCCCGGCAGCCGTTATCGCCCCCTTGGCCTGAACCTCAGCTTTGGCGGATGCTTCCGCAGCCGCTGCAGTTGCCGTCTGAGCAGCCTTCTCTCCAGCCTTGCGGGCCTCTACAGCCCTCTTCTCCGCCTCCCCTGAGGCATGGGTAGCCAATACCGCTGCCTGACCAGCCTTCTTGGCCGCTTCTTCAGCCTTCTTAGCGGCCGCGGCGGCAGCCCTGATGTTGCCCTCCATTTCATCAAGTATTATGGGCAACGGTTTTGTCAGAATTTTGGGCGGTTGCTCTGGAGTTTGTTCCTCAGGCGGCCTGGCATCTTTACTAACCATTCTTACTATCCCTCCAAAAGTTAAACCAGATTACTGAGCGGAAAGCCACCGAGGCAAAGAAAACCCGACCGATTGGCAGCGCAATCGGTTAAAAGACAGGCATAGCGCCTGATGCTTCCCCCCTGAGGCTGAGCTTACACCGAGGGAGAGTGGATGTCAAGATGCTGACCATCTCACAACGGAAAGAAAAAATGTGGCGGTTGTTTGAAGCAACCGCCACATTGTCAGGCTAGCTTAAAGCAAGCTGGATATCAGCCCAACAGGGTAAACAGCTGGAGGTAGGGTACAACCACTATATCAAAGAAGATAACGCCGGCCACCAGGCCGCCAATATACAGCATCCCTGATATCCTCCCCTCGCCAACCATCACGTGCTGTCTGAAGGGGCAGCCTTCGGCCATAACCGAGAAGAATGCCATAAAGAAGGCACCGACAACGCTGAGGGGAATCAGTACCAAGGGCTCAATCTTAAGGCCTTCGGGGAGCAGCGGGAAGCCGGGGAAGTCTCCCCCCACCAGGCCGAAGATGGAAAATCCGAGGATGCCACCGATAATGATACCAAAAAGACCTTTCAGGCGATAGGTATCTTTTACCAGATAGAAGTCCCTGATGCCGCTTATGGTACAGAACCTTGACCTCTGACCCATATAGCCAATAATTAAGCCGACCACCAAAGTAACTACACCAATCATTACATCCTCCTAACTCGCCACTTTATGTATTCAGAGGCGGCAATAACTCCGGCAACAATAACCAGGAGAATAAGCATGGCAAACAGCATGCCATAGGAAGAGAGCACCGCCGTCCTGATAGGACACGAACCCCACAGCAGACCGAAGTTTATTATCAGGAAGCCGAGGATAAAGGCCAGCAGATTCTCCCTCACCGGGCCACGCCTGAGTTTGAATTCTTTGTTTCTCCAGGCGGCTATCGCTGAGCCGATTATGGCACCTATCGGCGTCAGTACCGGAACCGCAATGAAGATGCCGTGTATGGTAAATTCGGTTCCGAAGACTGTGTTCACTATCCAGTTCACCAGATTGCTGGGATGAGTGACAAAACAGACGCCTTCGCCAACTGGCGGCTGGACATTAAAGTATCCTTGAGCCGCGGCCGCCAGCCCCCCCATAACCAGACCGGTGATGAGAGCAAGATTAGTGATGAGCTTGAACTCAAACCTTGGTAGTTTCATCGCTACCCCCTCACTAGTTTATCCAGGCCGGGACTTTGATAGCTTTACCCTGCTTAAAAAACTTAAGCTACTGAATACTTCTTCTGGCCATGTAATTCTGCCGCAACAGGATTAACTTGTCTTTGACCCTGGTATCATCGGGCTTTACCGCCACTATTTTCCGACTATCTTTTTGGTAGCTTCGGTGATGAAGGGAACCAGCTTGGCGATTGGCGTTGCCGGTGTTGGCTGGGACAACTCCCCCATCAATCGGTTAATCTTTGATGCCTTGATACAGGCCTCAGACGGCTCAATACCGCTAAATATCAGTGCCGAGACTATCCCGGTTATGGTATCCCCGGTGCCCCCTATCGCCTCAAGAGCCGGGATGAGTGGTTCCTTGATTACCCCAACCACCTCACCATCGACCACTACGTGGTCAACGGCCGCCTTGACCAGCACAAAGCGAGGAGTATCACCGTGCTCGTAAGCCTCCTTGCTCAGCCTGGAAATATCCGTGTCGTCAACCTCAAAGATGAAGTGCTGCACATAGGCCGGGTGGGCGGCATCCTGGTCAGCCAGAAAGCTGAGCTCGCCCGGGTCCGGAGTGAAGAGGTCAAATTTCTGGCTTAGCCTGATGGCTTTGGCGTTGAGCAAGGCACCGGCATCGGCGATAAAGAAGGGCTTTTTCTCCATGTTGTTAACCGTGTCCACGAGTCTGGTGAACTGGTCTCTGGTCGGCAGCAGGTAATGCATAGTCAACACCGTTGGCTTCAGTTTTGCCACTTCATCACTGAGGTAATCCAGAAGCTTGATGGTGCCCTCACCCATACCGATATCACCAATAACAACGGCATAGGGCTCATCAATGCCCAATCCCTGGCAGGCCGCCGAAGCCGCTGAAATCATGGCCGTGGTTCCCAGCAGGACATACTTATCCTCAAGGACATAATCACCGATGGTAAGTTTGTCCCCTTCATACTTGCAGGGACCATAGGTCAAGGGCATATCGTCAATTGGTATGGTACCAACTAAGACCAGCATTTTACTTCTTCCCCTTCTTTTCCTTTTTATATAGCTCCAGAGCTTTATTATAGGCATGCTCGAGGGTGTAAGCACAGATTGTCTTGCCCACTTCCCTGGGCCGGACCCCTTCTCCGATCACTGTCCCCAGCAGGCTCAGACCGAGCCATGGAATATCCGGTCAGCCGCCTCCAGAGATATTGACAATGGTACCCTCTCCCTTCCGATAGGTGATTTTCATGTTGCCGCAGCGGACCATGGTATAGTCACCGTAATCGGTCGTCTTTATCAGCTTGGTGAGATATACCGGAACCAGCTTGGTGTCCTTGGGCATGAAGAGGATATCAAGAATGATGACTTCTTTCTCGTCCAAGACCGCTTCTGTAGCGTCAACATCGGTGGCACTGATTTCAAGAGCAAGGTCGCATCCCGTCCGGTACTCCACCGGAGGCGCCACCTCTCTCATCTTGAAACCAGCCTGCTCTAGGACATGCTTGCCCCGCATGGCGTAGTAAATGTAGTCAAAAACAATCAGGGCCTTTTCTTCTTCAGGTGCTTCCGGCAATTAACCCACCCCCACGTCTCTTTGATGGCTTTGACGAAACGAATACGAAATATTATAACGTTATCAGAACTCTGTCAAGAAAGCAAGGAGCGGGACAAGCCTGGCGGCAACTCGAAGATGATAACGAGGGGCAGGTGGGATGATTGAACGGGTCAAAGCTGCCGCAAACCCCGCAGCCGGGCAAGCGGCAGAGCGGTCATAGCAAACAAAACCTGGAATCCGAAACCGGCCCGGTGAACACAGACCATTGCGGAAAGGACAGGGGCCACAGGATATTATCCGGGCACGTTCCTTCTGCTACTTCCCGGATGGCACAAGATGAAGCCGGTATCCGTCACCTGCCGGTTCAACTCTTACCGTATAGCCCTCGTATTGAGCCAGCCGGGACACATTTTCCCTGCAGACCGCCGTCTCAACGAGCACGGCCAGCTCCTCTCCAGGGTTCTTTTTCATGGCATTGCGTGTCTTAACGACCGGTACCGGACAGGAAAAGCCCCTTACATCAACCTCAAACACCTGTCCCCTCCTTATGTAAAATAGACCCCGCCCCCATAGCAAAACAATAAATATTTCTGAATAGACCTATAAATAATATCAATAATAAACTGCCTTGTCAAGGGCATTTCCTTGACATCTTCCATTCTTTAAACTAAAGTGAAAGTGAGAGGGCAAAGGAAGGCCGGCGATGACAGAGGTTACGGAAGCCCCCGTCCTGGACGCTCTGGGCAAAAGGTGCCCGGAACCAATGCTGATGATAAAAGACAAATTCGCCACCATGAATCCTGGTGACCCCTTAAAGGTGATAGCCGATACCCTCAATAAGAGAAGCATCGAGCGATTTGTCAAAAACCGGGGGCACCAGATAGTCGACAGCACCGAAGAGGGAGAGAAGTTCAGCCTGCTGCTTAGAAAGGCGGAGAAAGAGCGGGGCGATACTCCGATAGCCACCTGCCCGATAGAGCGGGATTAGTATCTTTTTTGATGGTCTATTGCACCTCAGGCACGCTACCCGGCGTGCCTCTACTATGGCCGTCAGCCACTAGAATCAGGGCAATAATTCCCCGACAACACCCGCTATGGCAACAGGCATAACTAGGCGGATTTGGAAGATAGAAGATATCGTCGGTTTGATTTCAAAATGATACACTACCAAATAATCAGGCGGCTTGACAACGATAATCCCACCGATTAAAGTGCCCATTACCCGATTGTGTGCCGCAGATGCTGACGGTACAGAGATAACATATCGTAGAATTATAAAGGAGATATCGTATGACAAGGCGTGACCTTATTGATGACCTGATTCTTGATATCAAGGATGAAATGGCCAGGGAAACCACTTTCGTCAATAAACTAAGGGCAGTAAATGATAAACTGGAGGAGGAATGCGGTACGCCATTCTATTCCATAAAACCCGTGATTGATACCGGCGAGCAGTTTATAGACCAGATGCGCCGAGCAATCGCCAACCTGCCACTGGAAGAGGAGGGCGATGAGTAAGGAGCAGCTTCATCGGCAGGGTTAGCTTTGCAGTTACCGGTAAGCCGGTTATACCCACCCTACCGACTTTGCACGATTATCGTGCCAGTAACATCAGACCTGGGCCTGACATACAACGTCTGGAATTCCACCCTCTCTATCCCTGGTTCCAGATAAGGAAGAGAAACATACTCGTAGATACCCGGCAGAGTGAAAACCGCGGAAAAGCTCTCGCCTGGAGCCAGCTCCCCGCTATCCCAGATAGTACCAAGAAAGGTGTGCCATACAAGGTCTTCGTCCGGGTCGGTAACCAAGCTGGTAACCGTATGAGTCACCGAGTCCATGTTTTTCCAGCTTACTTCTGTCCCCACCAGGATGCTTATTTCCGGCGGGCTGAAGGCCATATTCTGGATAATTATCTCCACCTGAGATGTGGTGGTTTCTGTTACCGTCGGCTCTCCTGTCTGAGTCTCCGTGGTTGCGGTCGACGTCGGCTCCTGGGTCGTTTTCGTCCCGTTTTCTCCCTGGCATCCGACGACGAGGACCACCAGAATTAATCCAAACGTAAAGAATATTTTTATAGGCAAGTTCATTTCAGCACAACCGCCTGAAAGCAATACTGGCATTGAGTGGCAGGCTTTTACTCCTCAGGCCAGATTAATGAAGGTGGACACAGCTTAATTTTTACACAGTCACATCGTTTTTTCAAGTGCGCTACTGGGCGAGGAAATGACCAGTGTGAACACTGCAGACAGGTCACTGATTATTGGAAGACGAAGCTCTGGCAATCTTGCGTCTATTTAGCATTAAGAGAAAGGCGAGTACTCCCAATATTGGGGCAAGCAGCACAAACTTTCCAGCCAGGCTTGCTGAACAATCCAAGAGTACGCCAAGATATGGTATGTGAAAGTCTACTATCCCCTGTACAGCAGCTTCATCTACAAATTCAAGATCCAGTGATTCGTTGGCATCAGCTTTTGTGCGGAAGAAGAGCTGGCTATCTGATGCTATTACCCCGATAACACGACTGACGTTAGTGGAATCATCTTGTGATTTAAAAGTAATAATGTCACCAACCTGCAGCCTTCCTGGTTCGGTTTTGGTGACAAGCAGCAGGGAACCTCTTGCCAAAGCAGGCTCCATACTACCGCTGGTCATGGATACCGCATTGCCGTGTAGAACAAGCAATGCAATGAGAATAGCTAGATAAATCAGCAGCAAACTAATCAAGACAACGCTGGCAGATGTTCTTGCCAGGGGTTTCATTGCACTCCAGATTTTGTTTGCAACGATATCCTGATTCTATGCGAAGGCCAACATTTAGTATTCATTGCCAGCAGAGCGAGATCGCTTATACCTCTACCTACGCCTGGCAAAGTGCCGGGCAGTAAAGTGCACATATTTATTAAGACCTTGTTTGCCTGGCGGAACCCGTCGTTTTTTGTTAGTACCCGGTGCTTAATTCACCGATACCCAGGTCGCCGAAAACGCTCTCCACCCAGCAATCGAATATTAGCACGCTCTCCCGTGATATTCCCCGGCATTCACCCACAATATTCAGTATGTATCCCACTTCAATACTCTGCATAATCAAAGGGTCTCTCAATTCAAACCTGGTGCGTCCATTGGTAAAAGATATCTTGAATGATTGTGTCTGGCCGCCACTGTAGTAGTTACCCGCCATGATACCGGTGACTTCGACTTCAGTGAACAAGAGCCGTTTAGACTGATAGGTGGAACCGGCGGTGGCCGGGTCATTGAAATAGGCAGCGCATAGTTCACTAACAGTCACCTCAACTGGCGGAGACTCAATCTTATAAATGGGGTTGGAGGCGGATGCTTTGGAAAAATCGGTAGCCAGAACGAGCGCGACGACAAGAACGCTTGACAAACAAAGAAACAACAATCCCAGCCTGGTTTTCATTATGGCCCCCTCCCAGGTACGGCAATAAGCTCCTACAACAAAGCTGTATTACTTTACGTTTCATTCAAGATTTAATGGAGCCAGCTCAAGGCAAAGGCTGCCCCCTCGCCGCACGTGGAGTATAGCAGCGAACGCCCCGGGCGTCAATTCCCCTGGCAACCAGCGGGCAGAGTTGTGCGGGGCAACACAAAGCTCTTGACAATCGTGGTATACTAACTTGTGGACTTGACCGGTTTAAACCCCCTCCCTTTTACTGGAAAATACTTTCGGAGTACCCTACCATTGTAACCTCACAGAGTGATAGCAGGCGTTTATGCGAAGTCGCTTTTTCATGATAGTTGGATACCATGTTGGTATCCAAAAACGCCCATAAATTTACAAAGGAGGTGATGTGTCAAAATCGAAATAATCGGTAACCACGAGAAGCTTAGGACAATGTAATTAAGGAAAGGGAGGTTATGTATGTCCGAAAAAGAAAAGAAGAGAAAGGGACGAGTATCGAAAACAGGACTATCAAGAAGAGAGTTTCTGGCCGGGACAGGCATTGTTATTGGTGGTGCTGCCATTGGCGGAACGGCACTACTTGCCGCCTGTGGTGGTGACGGCGAAACAGAAACGGTAACGCAAACGGTAACGCAGACGCAAACGGTTACCACAACAGTAGTGGGGCCTGGGGGAGAGGCCATCGAGGGTATCGTAACGCTCAAGGTAAACGGCGAAGACATTACCATTAAAACCAACGACAACTGGACCCTCGCCTATGTGCTCCGGGAGAAGCTGGGGCTTACCGGCACCAAGAGGGCTTGCGATGATGGTAGTTGCGGCTTCTGCACCGTCCTCATGGACAACAGGCCGGTTCTCGCGTGTCTGGTGCTCGCCATCGAGACTGGTGGCAAGAGCATCGAGACCGTGGAAGGTCTGGCCAGGAACTCGGCCAATCTACATCCCCTGCAGCAGGCATTCATAGACCATGATGCCCTGCAGTGCGGCCTCTGTACCCCGGGCCAGATGATGACGGCCAAGGCACTGCTTGCCTTCATTCCCAATCCGACTGACGCCCAGGTCAGGGAATATATGGCCGGCGCTCTGTGCCGCTGTGGCGCCCATCCCAACATCGTAGCAGCAATTCTTGAGGTAGCAGGTTAAAAGGAGGATATGAAATGTACGAAGAACATTTTCACGAAGATCCCTTTACCGGAGAGATATATCCTCACTCCATCCACCACAACGAAGCGACGCTGAAATACATGGGCCTGAGCACCCCGGATCAAACGCGGGTCGATGCCGGCCTCAAGGTAAGGGGCCAGGCCAGATTCGCCAACGATATACTGCTCAATGATATATGCTACGTCAAGTTCCTCAGGTGCCCTCATTCCCACGCCGAGGTGACCAGTATAGATACCTCCGCTGCTGCGGCTCTGCCGGGTGTCATCAAAGTTTACACCAACGATGACGTACCCACCCTCATTGCCAGGCCGCCAAACCACTTTGTGCTCCAGAAGGTCATTTATAATGACGCACAGCCGGTGGCCGCCGTGGTCGCCGAGGAAGAGGACATCTGCGAGGAAGCGATTTCGCTAATAAACGTGACCTACGACGTTCGCCCCTTCATCCTGCACGTCGAGGATTCCATGGCACCGAATGCCCCGATAATCTTCGGTGACACCAACGAGGTCGGCAGTCCCTTCATTGTTGATGTTGGCGATACGCAAGGCGCCCTTGCTGCCGCTGCCCAGGTCGTTGAGGTCAAGTGTGATACCGTGACCAGGCCGTGGTCGGGCGACCGCCACACCGCCAGTATAGAATGCGAATCGGTCACCTGTATGTGGGACGGGCACCGGATGAACATCTGGACCAGTACCCAGAACCCGCACGGACAGCACCGGACGGTGGCAGCCCAGCTGGACTTGCCCTACAACCGTGTGGTCCACCATCACACCTTTGCCGGAGTCGGTTTCGGCAGCAAGGGTATTCCCAACAAGGGGATGCTTATGTGTGCCTACGCCTCCAGAGACCTCAACCGGCCGGTAAAGCACCAGGGCGGCAGCAATGACGAGACCTCCGAGATGGTCGACAGCAGAAGCACTCAGTCGGGGCAGCACCACCAGTACAAATTCGGACTGGACGCCGGCGGCAACATAACCGCAATATCAAACATACTCAACCAGGCGTCCGGCAGCTTTGGAGGACGCGGCAGCACCGATGCCTCCAGGGGTTTGAACTATATGTTCAAAAATCCCAATCTCTACCTAGAGGGACACGACTGGGTGACCAACACCGCCGGCGCCGGCGTCCCCCGCTGTGTCCAGCACCCGATGGCCCAGCACTGCTTAGGCATGGCAATAGACGTTGCCGCCGAGGCCTCGGGGCTTAACCCGGCCGACTTCCTGCTCAAGAACGTCGGCACCACGGGAGGTGTCGGCGTTAACAAGGAACACCCGGAGTGGGAGATGGACGGCAACCCCAATCCCGGTATGCTGCAGAAGCTAATCCAGGATTCGGGATTCAACAGCAAGTGGAAGGGCTGGACGACACCGGTATCGGTAAACGGCTCCAAGAAGCGGGGCATCGGCATCTCCGCCGGCGCCTGCCGCCACGGCTACCTCGCCAACCCGGAGACATGTCACATCTTCGTCAACCCGGACGGGACATTCCAGCTCAGCACCGGCTCCCAGGATGTCGGCGGCGGCAACCGCACCGCTTTCAAGCTGATGGCTGCCGAGGAGCTGGGAGTAACACCGGACAGGGTAACCGTCTCAACCTACGAGACGGATCAGGTTCAGGAATCGGTCGGCACCGGCGGCAGCCGGGTGACCCGGGGTTCGGGTACGGCTGTCATCCTGGCATGCCGCGACGTCAAGGAACAGCTATTCATAACAGCCATTGACGACGGGCTCATCGAAGCCAACCTGCCAACAGACCTGGAGATGGCCGACAACTTAATCTACGTTAAGGCAAGCCCGGGCACGACGGTGGCGGTAGAAAAGGTTGCTAACCGGGCGCGTAATGTCCACGGCATGATTATCGGCACCGGTAGCCATCACACCAAGCGCATCAACTGGATGCACCAGTCGTGGAACGAGGCCGTTACCGAGGTAGAGGTTGACACCGATACCGGAGAGGTCACCGTCCTCGGTATCTGGGCTTCACAAGACATCGGCAGGACGGCGTGGCACATAGGGGCCGTGAACCAGGTCTACGGCGGCACCACCATGTCGGTCGGTAAAGGCCTCTTCGAAGGCATGACCAAGGACGAGAACACCGGTATAAGCCTTAACCCCAACTACCTTGACTACAAGCTGATGACCCATGCCGATATACCCGCTGAATACAACATCGACCTCTACGAGAACCCCGATGATTGGGGACCGATGGGGGTTAAGGGTATCGCCGAGCCTGCCTGTCTGTCACCATCACCGGCGATAGCCAACGCCATCTACAATGCCTGCGGTGCCCGGGTCTTGAGCACCATGATCACCCCGGATAAAATTCTGGCAGCGCTAGGGAAGGCATAAGGAGGATATGAAATGAAACAGTTCAAGCATATCAATGCCACGAGTGTAGCCGAAGCAACCTCCGCCCTGCAAGACAACGCCGGCGTGGCCAAGGTCATCGCCGGCGGTACCGATTTACTGGGCGAGATGATTTACTGGAGCCGCCCCAATCTGCCCGAATACATCGTCGACCTGAAGACCATACCCGACATGGAATATATCAATGAAGATTCCAGTGGTCTTAAGATCGGTGCTCTGACCAAACTCCACGACATCGCCGCTTCATCAGTGGTCCAGACAAAGTATGCGGCGCTGGCTCAGGCAGCCAGCAAGGTGGCTTCATGGCAGATACGCCACATGGGCACCATCGGCGGTAACATCTGCCAGGAAGTACGATGCTGGTACTTCAGGTCTTCCTCGAACAAGTTTTACTGTTTTCGCAAGGGTGGACTGCTGTGCCAGGCCCTGCTTGGCGATCACAGGTATCAGCATTCCATATTTGGTGGAGCGGGTGGCTGTGTTGCTGTCAATCCGAGTGACACGGCCCCGGCATTAGTAGCTTTTGATGCCACGATAAAAACCAGCAAAAAAAGTATTAATGCTGAAGCTTTCTTTGATGGCTTTACCAACACAGTTCTGGATGATGACGAGATAGTAACTGAAATCCAGATACCAACTCCACCAGCGGGCAGCAAGAGTGCCTTCGCCAAGGCTTCAATAAGGAGGGCGATTGACTTCGCCCTGGCCAGTGCTGCTGTGGTTATTGCCCCGGCAACCGGCAGTATCACCAGTGCCCGGGTTGTCCTGGGTAGCGTAGCGCCAACGCCGAGACTGGTCACGGGCGCCGGGGATGCCCTCATCGGAAACAGCGTCTCCGAAGCCACAGCGACTGCAGCGGCAGATGCCGCCCTCGCTGGGAATACCCTCCTTATCTACAACAAGTATAAGGTCGCTATGGCTAAAGGCCTTGTCAAGAAAGCAATCTTGAGCTAGAATGATATGAGGGAGGCGGAATCTTCCGCCTCCCTCATACTCCATTGTGCTATGAACAAGTCTGAAAACGAAAGCTTGACCCTGGGGGAGATTTGCGACCGGTACCCGAATCAGTGGCTAGGGGTTCAGGTGGTGGAAAGAGAAAAGGATGGTGGCCAGCCGCTGAAAGTGAGGTTTATTTGCCGGCATGTGGAGCTCC
>DAOWDO010000035.1 GCA_030638985.1 Dehalococcoidia bacterium
CAGTTCGGCCAGCATCAGCGGCGATATCTCCCCGGTATAGGCTCCCTTTTCTTTATAATAAAGGTCCTGGGCGCCCAGCTTCACCGAGCTATCCTTTACAAGCTCAGCGACAGGTTTCAGGGAGACAAACGGAGGACAGATCACCTTTTCCACCCCGGCCATCCCATCCAGCTGCTTAAGCATTTTAGCCACCAGTTCCAGCCCCTCAGCCACCGTGGTGTTCATCTTCCAGTTACCAGCTATCAACGGTACTCTCATGTTCCTAAGCACCGAACTTATCCAGCTTCAGGGCGTTGGCCATGGCCAGAGGCATTATCTCGGTAGCCGCTATTCTGCCCAGCCCGCCGGAAATGCAGGCCGACTCTGAAAACCGGCTGACTCCATCCGGGCGACACCAGCGGGAATACAGCAGGACCGGCACGGGATGCCAGCTATGCCCTTTGAGCAGAGCCGGCGTCGAGTGGTCGCCGGTAACGACAATAACATCCGGCTCAAGGCCAATCACTTTGTCCAAGGCCCGGTCCACCTCCTCAAGGACGGCTACCTTACGGTTAAAGTCGCCGTCTTCGCCGGCAGTGTCGGTGGCCTTTATGTGGACAAAGAAAAAGTCGTGGTTTTTGAAGTTCTGCTTCAGGGTTTCCGCCTCTTCTTCAGGAGTGGCGCCCGTTTCCAGAACTTTCATGCCGGCCACCCTGGCCAGCCCGCGATACATGGGGTAGCTGGCAATGGCCGCCGGCTTTAACTTGTAAATCTCGGTCATGGTCGGCAGCTCCGGCTGCTTGGAGAAACCGCGCAGCAGAACCATGTTGGCCGGGTAATGGGCGGCCAGCGCTGCCTTCGCCCGGGCAATAAACTGGTTGGCGATGGCAGCAGTCCGATTGGCTTTGGCTTCCGGCTCCACGGCCGTCACTTCTTTAGGTGTAACTCCTTCTTGCTGCGGGTCAGAGTCGTTTACGCCGGCACTGAGCCCGCCACCACGGAATATCACCACCAGCCGGTGCTCCTTCACCAGCCGGACGATAATCCTGACTCCGTCTATCTCCTGGCCGTCAAGGAGACGGCACAGCTCCTGGTTCTTCTCGGTTGTTACGCGGCCGGCCCGGCGGTCGGTAACCAGGCCATTCTCATCCACGGTGCATAGATTGCCCCGGGCGGCGACGTCATCTGGCCCAAGCGCAAAATCTACGCCCAGCGCCTCCAGCACTCCCCTGCCGATAAGGCAGCTGACCGGGTCATAGCCGAACAGTGTCAGGTGTCCCGGGGCACTGCCCGGTGTGATGCCGGCCCCCACCGGGTCACTCAGGCCGCAGACACTCCTGGCGGCCAGGGCATCGAGGTTGGGCGTATTGGCGGTCTCAAGCTCGGTCTTGCCCGTTTCGGCAAGTGGCAGACCACCCAGCCCGTCGATGGCAATGAGCACAATCTTGCTTGCCGAGGTCCTGGATATCTGCCTAATCAGTTCCGAGCTGGCCATTATGGCCCCTCCCCGTCAAGGGCTGCAGCACTCGCCCGGCTGTTTTTCTATCGAGTAACACCTCGACCCCGGAGAGCGTCTCACCGCTCAAGAACCTGAGTGAGGCGCCACCACCGGTGGAGACAAAGGTTATCTTGTCGGCCAGCTTCATTTCAGTTATTATCTCGGCGGTAGAGCCGCCACCGGTAATCGTTGCCGCGTTGAGGCTAGCAATAATCCTGGCCATAGCGTTTGTTCCTTCATCGAATCCCATCTCATAGACTCCCATCGGCCCATTCCAGAAGACCGTGCGGCACCTCTCCAACCTCCTGGTGAAATTGGTGATGGTCAGCACACCTATGTCCACAATAGCCTTGCTACGTGGTATATTCTCGATAGATACGGTTTCTACGGTGGCGCCGGATTCTATCTTATCGGCAACAACCACGTCATCCGGAAGCTGCAGCTTCACCCCGTTGTTTAACGCTTTAGCTATCAGCTTGGCGGCGGTCTCCGTACTATCCTCAACCAGCGACAGGCCCACCTCGTATGATTTGGCTTTCAGGAATGTGGCCGCCATACCGCCACCGATCATTATGAAGTCTACTTTTCCCATGATATTATCTATCATGCCGACCTTATCGCTTACTTTGGCGCCACCAAGAAGCACACCGAAGGGACGCGCCGGAGCTTCCAGGATGCTACCGAGTTCCCTGAGCTCCTTTTCTAGCAGCAAACCGGCGACGGAAGGCAGGTAGCTGGTGATACCAACAATAGAGGCATGGCTGCGGTGGGAAGTGCCAAAGGCGTCATTAACAAATATATCACCCAGACGGGCCAGAGACCGGGCAAACGGTTCGGTGTTTCTCTCCTCTTCAGCGTGGAAGCGCAGATTTTCCAGAAGCAGGACCTGCCCGTTTTCCAGGGCAGCCGCCATCTTCTCCGCCTCCGGCCCGATGCAATCGCGGGAGAAGGCCACCGGCTGCATCAGAATCTCTTGCAGACGCCTGGCAAAACCATCCAGGCTCAAGCCCTTAACAAACTTCCCTCCGGGGCGGCCAAGGTGAGAACATAGAATCACCCTGGCTCCACGGTCCATCAGATAGTCGATGGTGGGCAGGGTTGCCCGGATGCGGCTGTCATCAGCAATCTTTCC
>DAOWDO010000065.1 GCA_030638985.1 Dehalococcoidia bacterium
GGTTTCGGCACCGGAGAAATGAAACAGGTCGCCTGCTGGATTATAAAGGTACTGGAAAGCATTGATGACCGCGCTCTTCAGGAGCAGGTGAGGCAGGAGGTGGCGCAGTTGTGCCGGCGCTTCCCGGCGCCAGGCATAGAGGACTGATGTCATCGGCAGGTCCGGCGCTTTAAGACCCCTTTCTGCATCGGGAAGGGGCTTTTTATGCCCGATCAGGGTAAAAAGTCTGTTAGCCAGATGAGCAATCGTGCTATAATGTTTATACCAGCCGATAGCTATAATTGGGGAGGTAACCGCTAGTGGATGAATTAAAGGTCTTTACCGGCAATGCTCACCCGACTCTGGCCAGGGCGGTGACCGAATATCTGGATATACCACTGGGTCGTGCCGAGGTTTTCCAGTTCAGCAACGAGAACATATTCGTCCGCATTCTGGAAAACGTGCGCCAGCGGGATGTCTTCGTTATCCAGCCAGTCTGTTCCCCGATTAATCAGAACCTGGTGGAACTGCTTATCATGCTGGATGCCTTTAAGCGTGCTTCTGCCTGGCGTATTACCGCTGTCGTCCCCTACTATGGCTATGGCCGCACCGATAAGAAAGACCAGCCCCGGGTACCGATAACAGCCAGGCTGGTGGCCGACCTGCTCACCGTGGCCGGTGCCAACCGGCTGCTTACCGTTGACCTGCACGCGGAGCAGATACAGGGCTTCTTTAATATTCCGGTTGACGAGCTTACCGCCTTAAACCTGCTTGGCGACTATTTCAAGGGCAAGAAGCTATCCGATGTGGTCGTGGTGGCCACCGATATCGGCATAACCAAGCGGGCGCGCGATTTGGCAGCCAAACTCGATGCTCCGCTGGCTATCATGGAGAAGAGGCGGGTGGGTAACGACGACCACACGGAGACTCTGAACGTCATTGGTGAGGTAGAGGGCAGGGTGGCGCTTACCGTGGATGATGAGATTGATACCGCCGGCTCCTTGGTGAACACGGTGGACACCCTGATGGGGCGGGGTGCCAAAGAGGTATATGCCTGCTGCACGCACCCGGTCTTCTCCGGGCAGGCAATCGGGCGGATAGCCTCGTCTCCGGTAAAGGAGGTGGTGGTCGCCGACACCATCCCGGTCAACGGAAGCAAAAAGCTGGATAAAATAAAGGTCTTGCCCATAGCGCCGCTGCTGGGCGAAGCCATCAAGCGCATTCATACCGGGCAATCAGTAGGAGCCCTGTTTGAATAAACAGCCGGGTATGGTGGAGGTCTATAAGGCCAGGGGGGAGCTGGAGGCCCAGGTTATTAAGGGCTTGCTTGGGAGCTACGGTATACCCTGTGTGCTCAGCTCTCATGCCGCCAGCTCGGTGCACAGCTTTGCTATAGATGGCCTGGGCGAGGTCCGGGTTATGGTTTCCAAGCCTCAGGAGGAGGCAGCCAGAAAGCTTGTTGAGTGCCGAGAGCAGTAGCCAAGTTTAACCATCTGTCTGTGAAGGGGTAGAGTTGCTATGTTCAAGTGGCTGGGAGGGCTCCGGGATTCCAACGAGAAAGAGATTGAGCGGCTCAGGCCGGTTGTCAGCCGGATAAACGAGCTTGAGCCTGAGTTTGAGAAACTTAGTGACGACCAGCTTAAGGCCAAGAGCGATGAGTTCAAGGCCCGGCTGGGCAAGGGGGCATCTCTTGATGAGCTGCTGCCGGAAGCATTCGCCGCTGTCCGCGAGGCGGCCAAAAGAACCATAAAGCAGCGCCACTTTGACGTCCAGCTGATGGGCGGCGTCGTCCTTCATCAGGGAAAGATTGCCGAGATGAGGACCGGCGAGGGCAAGACCCTGGTGGCCACTCTCCCCCTTTACCTGAATTCGCTCACCGGTAAGGGCTGTCATCTGGTTACCGTCAACGACTACCTGGCTCGGCGAGACCCCTACTGGATGGCGCCCATCTACCATGCCCTGGGGGTGTCTGTCGCCAGCATCTACCCGCAACAGGCCCCGGATGAGCATTCTCCGGCCCGCCTCTATGACCCGGAGCACGACTCCGGGGATAGCCACTGGAGCCGTTTTCGCCCCATCTCCCGCAAGGAAGCTTACCAGGCGGATATCACCTACGGTACTTCCAGCGAGTTTGGCTTTGATTATCTCCGGGACAACATGACTATTGACCTGTCCCGGACTGTTCAGCGTCCTTTGAGCTATGCCATCGTTGATGAAGTGGATAATCTGCTCATCGACGAGGCGCGTACTCCGCTCATCATCAGTGCCCCTGACAGGGAAGCCGGACAGAAATACCAGGTATTTGCCCGCCTTATCCAGCGTCTCAAGCCGGGGGTGGACTACGAGGTCAAGGAGAAGGACCGTCTGGCTGAACTAACCGATGCCGGCTATACCACGGTGGAGGGAATGCTCAAGCGGGAGGGCCTGCTCAAATCAGCCAGCCTCTATGACCCGGAGAATACCGACCTGATGCGCCACCTGAGGAACGGCCTCACCGCCAAGGAGTTCTACCGCCGGGACCGCAACTATGTGGTCAAGGACGGAGAGGTCATTATCGTTGACGAGTTCACCGGCAGGCTGATGCTCGGCCGCCGCTACTCCGAGGGGCTGCACCAGGCGATAGAGGCCAAGGAGCATGTCAGGATTCAGCAGGAAACCCGGACTTTTGCTACCATAACCATCCAAAACTACTTCCGTATGTATAACAAGCTGGCCGGCATGACCGGTACCGCCGTTACCGAGGCCGAAGAGTTTCACAAGATATACAAGCTGGAAGTGGTGGTCATCCCTACCCACCGGCCGATGGTCCGGCAGGACTTGCCCGACCGTATCTACAAGGATGAAGAGACCAAGTTCAGGGCCGTGGTCAACGATATAGAGCAGGTTCACCGGCAGGGACGCCCGGTGCTTATCGGCACGGTATCCATCGATAAATCGGAAATGCTGGGTCACCTCCTGAAGAAGAAGGGCATCCAGCACCAGGTGCTCAATGCTAACCAGCACGAGAAGGAAGCGGGCATCATGGCTACCGCCGGGGAGCCGGGGGCGGTTACCGTGGCCACCAATATGGCCGGGCGCGGCGTTGATATTGTTCTCGGCGGTAAAGAGCCGCCGGATGCCGATAACCCGGAGTGGCAGCAGAGGCACAACCGCGTGCTGGAGATGGGCGGGCTCTACGTTGTCGGCACCGAGCGCCATGAAGCCCGCCGTATTGACAACCAGCTCCGGGGCCGGGCCGGTCGCCAGGGAGACCCGGGAGGCTCGCGCTTCTATGTTTCCCTGACGGATGACATCATGCGCCGGTTTGGCGGTGATCGGGTGAAAAGCATTATGGACTGGGCCGGTATGGACGAAAACACCGCCATTGAAAACAAGATGATTAGTCGCAGCATTGAAAACGCCCAGACGCGCGTCGAGGGCTACCACTTCGATGCGCGCAAGCACCTGGTGGAATATGATGATGTCATCAACACGCAGCGCGAAGTAATTTATAGAGAACGCCGGAAGATTCTGGGTGGCGCCGACCTCAAGTCCAACATCCTGTCCATGGTCAGGGAGGAGATAAAGGGCATGGTGGCGGTCCACCTCGCTGATGAACATGAGCCCGATCTTGATGGTCTGCTGGGTGCGGTGGCCACCATCTTTCCCATATCGCCGGAGCTGAACGCATCTGCCCTTACCCGGCTGGAGCCGGAGCAGGTTGAGGATAAGCTGGTAGAAGCAGCCCAAGCCCTCTACCAGGATAGGGAGAAGGAGCTTGGCCCGGAGAGTATACGCATGGTGGAGAGGCTGGTAATGCTGCGCGTAATCGATAGCCTGTGGGTGGAGCACCTGACGGCCATGGAGTACATGCGTCAGGGGATAGGACTACAGGCTATGGCCCAGCGCGACCCGCTGGTGGCCTACAAGCGGCAGAGCCACGAGATGTTCCAGCACCTGCTGTCCGCCATCCAGTATGATGTCGCCCACACCATATTCCGGGTGGGCATCCGCAAGGAAACAAGGCCGGCGGCAGTGCCAGCCCCGGTTTTGCTTGACGTTGGTGGTGGCAAGAAACCGCAGATTAGAGCGGCTGGCAAAAAGGTAGGCCGCAACGACCCCTGCCCCTGCGGCAGTGGCAAGAAGTTCAAGAAGTGCTGCGGCGGGTGAGGATGGTGACCACTGACCGACCACAGCCCACACCCACCCAGCTAACCCCATCTACCGAAGAAGCCATAGCCCACTTAAAACAGACAATCTCCGCCGGCAAGCACTGGTATATCGCTCTCTTAGAGGCCATCGGGCGGTGGCAGGCCGCTGAGGAGACGATAGACGGCCGCCGCCTCCGCTATTTCATAGATGGTGAAGCCTTTGACTGGCTGCTGCTTGTCCAGCGGTTGTGCCACTCGGCCGACGATATGATTGCTGAAGATGAGAAGGTGGCTCTCCTTTTCCACGGTAAGCCGCCGCTTGAGCTAACCCCGGGTGAATTCAAGGAGCTCATCGGCACCCGTAAATACCATCAGTACCTCAACTACTTCTATGGCATCACCACCGAAGAAGTCCTGGTACAGGCTGTTGAGGACGAGGTGCGAAAAGAGAGGCAGGCCCTAGGCCCCGGCAGGGAGCAGGACATCTCAGAGGCGGCCTATCGCCGGTTGTACGGTGCTACCCAGGAGGAGCTGCTCGGCGATTTCAGGAGTGAGAGAAATTACCCGCAAAGCTCGTCTATCGGGCTGGACGAGCTCAAGGAGTTTACCTACTGGCTTTTCGGCTATCGGCTGCGGCACTCGGACAAGGCCAGGGTAGCCAGCGACACCAAAAAGGCACTCAAGTGGCTGCGCAGCAACACCGCAGACAATCTAAAGCTCGTCTATTGACAGGCAGCCAGGGACTGTGTAACAATTGCCAACTGGTAGCCGGCGTCTCTTGAAGGTAGAGGAATGCGTAGTCTCAACCTGAAGATAGCCCTGATAATATTTGGAGCCCTGCACATAGCACAGGGAATAGTCCTCATTGTTGCTCCGGACAGAGCCGCCGAGTTTACCGGTTTTGAGGAAATAGCCGCCTTTTTCCTGGCCATAATCGGGGCTACTTTCGTTGCCGCCGGGGTGTGGTTTGCCATATCCGGGCTTGATCCTCTGGGTAACATTAACGGCGTCAGGTTTGCCGTCCTGTGGGCCAGTTTGCTGCTGGTGATTCAGCTGTATTCGCTGGGCCAGGGCTATGTTGATTTCAGCCAGATATGGCCCGGAGTGGTTGAGAGCGCCGTTTTTACCGTCGCCTTCCTCGTTTTTTATCCCTACCGGCGCTAGGCGGGGCTGTTGTTAAGCCTGGAGGCGGCCGCCGAGTTCCGTGAGCTTTTCCAGCTTGTCCCTTCTTTCGGCCAGCCTGGTCCGTTCCTTATCGACGACAGCTACCGGCGCTTTGCTGAGAAAGGCCTTATCCCTGAGCCTAGCCTCGAGTCTGCCGACATCGCTCTTCAGTTCTTTTATCTCCTGCCCAAGCCGCTGCCTCTCCGCCTGTAGGTCGACCATACTCTCCAGGGGTATTACCACCTCGGTATCTTTGAGCACCAGTACCAGGTCGTTTTCGGCTGGTGGCTGGCGCTTTTCGCCAAAAACAGCCGTCTTTGCCTTCGCCAGGCGTTCAATGGCCTTCGCGTGAGTAGTAATAGCCGATTTTAATTTACCGGCGTAGATTTGCGCCTCAATGAGTCTGGTGGCGGCTACCTGGTGCTGGGCGCGGACATTGCGTATGGAGTGTACGATTTCGATTACAGCAGACATCTCCCTCTCTGCTTCGTGGTCTATATCCGCCGCATTGGCTTCTGGGTAAGGGGCTACCATTATGGATTCGGGCATCCGGTTTCTCAGGGGCAGCCTTTTTCTGATGTTCTGCCACAGTTCTTCGGTGACGAAGGGCATATAGGGGTGCAGCAGGCGCAGCGATGACTCGAGGACATGAACCAGAACCGGAACGGGCGAGGGTGTTTCGGTTGTCTCTGTGCCGGGGCGGAGCTTGCTTACCTCGATACACCAGTCGCAGTACTCCCCCCAGAGGAAATCGTGGATTTGCCGCAGGGCCTCACCAAACTGAAGGTCCCGCATCAGCTTGTTAACATAGGCGGTGGTGCTGCTGAGCCGGCTTAATATCCAGCGGTCTTCCAGCGGCAGCCGTCCACGCTTGATTTCCATATCGCCGTCATAGGTGTCCAGCTTGCGAATCACAAAGCGGGTGGCGTTCCACAGCTTGTTGGCGAAGTTGCGGGCGGCCTCCAGCCTTGACGCAGCCAGCTTGATATCGTTGCCCGGCGATGTGCCGGTGGACAGGGCTAAGCGGAGGGCATCGGTGCCGTATTTCTCCAGGATATCAATCGGGTTGAGCACGTTGCCCCGGAGCTTGCTCATCTTCTCCCCTTTCTCGTCCCGTATCAGGCCATGAAGGTAGACGGTGCTGAAGGGGATGCTGCCGGTATCCTCAAGGCCCATCACGATCATCCGGGCCACCCAGAAGAAGAGGATATCATAGCCGGTCTCCATCACCGTGGTCGGGTAGAAGTAGCTGAAGTCCTCCGTTTTCTCCGGCCAGCCCATGGTAGAGTGTGTCCACAGGGCGGAGCTGAACCAGGTGTCCAGCACATCGGGGTCCTGCTCGATGTCGCTCGAGCCGCAGTGCTGACAGGCGCTGGCCGGGTCGATGCTGGCCGTTAGCTTGCCGCACCGCTGGCAGTACCAGATGGGTATCCGGTGCCCCCACCATAGCTGGCGGCTGATGCACCAGTCACGGATATTATACATCCAGTTAAGATAGACTTTGGTGAAACGCTCCGGGATGATTTTTATCCGCCCGCTGGTGACGGCTTCAATTGCCGGTCTGGCCAGCGGCTCCATCCTGATAAACCACTGCTTGCTGGCTAGCGGCTCAATCACCGTGCGGCAGCGCTGGCAGTGGCCCACTGCGTGGGAGTAGTCCTCAACCTTGACCACCAGCCCTTCTTTCTCCAGGTCTTCCATAATCTTCTTACGGGCGGCAAATCGGTCCAGCCCCTCATAGGGGCCGGTGTTTTCGTTCATGGTGGCGTCGGGGTTCAGTATGTTGACGAAGGGCAACCCCAGGCGCTGGGCGACCTCGAAGTCCACCGGATCGTGGGACGGGGTGATTTTGACAGCGCCGGTGCCGAATTCGGGGTCAACCGCCTCATCAGCGACGATGGGTATTGCCCGTTTTACCGCCGGCAGGACAACTTTCTTGCCCACCAGCCCCTGGAATCGCTTATCTTGCGGGTTTACCGCCACTGCCGTGTCGCCCAGTATCGTCTCCGGGCGGGTGGTGGCCACGGTGATGAACTTGCTTTCGTCTTCGGCCAGCGGATATCGGATGTAGTACAGGTTGCCGGTCAGCTCCTGGTGGTCGACCTCGAGGTCGGAGAGGGCAGTCGAGCAGCGGGGACACCAGTTGATGATGCGCTCGCCACGGTAGATCAGGCCTTTGTTGTAGAGATTGACAAAGACGGTGCGTACCGCCTTGCTGGGTCCATCGTCCAGGGTGAAGGTCTCCCGGCTCCAGTCGCAGGAGACACCCAGCCTCTGGTGCTGCCGTGTTATGGTGCCCCGGCAGCTTTCCGCCCACTGCCACATCCTATCTTCAAACTTCTCCCTGCCTAGCTGGTGCCTGCTGGTACCCTCCTTAGCTAAAAGTTGCTCTACCACCACCTGGGCGGCGATGCCGGAGTGGTCGACGCCGGGCAGCCATAAAGTCGGCTCACCCATCATGCGGTGCCAGCGGACCATGATATCTTCCAGGGTGGCGGTTAAAGCGTGCCCCAGGTGGAGCTCGCCGGTGACGTTGGGCGGCGGCATGATGATGACAAAGGGCTTCTTTTCCGGGTCTATTTTGGGCTTGAAGTAGCCCTTCTCTAGCCAGAAGCGGTACCACCTGGCCTCGGCCTCAGCCGGCTGGTAGGCCCTGGGCATTTCATCTGGTGTTTCTTCTGTCATTCCTACCTCTTAGTAATCTGGTTAACAACCTCTCCCCCTTGTTCCCCCTCTCCTTCTTCAGCTCAGAAGGAAAAGAATCTTCTGGACACAATTGGCATGAATACAAAGACCACAAATACCCAATATATAGCTAGACCACCAAGCCCCCACTTCCAACCCGCGGTAGCAAATAATGCGCCAAAGCCAGCTATCAAGAACAGGAGGTCGCTGACAATAAAAAGCGTCTCATGTCTATTGAAAATCATTGGCCGTAAATACCTCTCTTCGTGCCGATAACAAAGGCTAATGTAGGAAGTCAGAGGTGCAGATATGAATAATATCACTATTGCCAGAATTAGTAGCCACACAATTGCCAGCCCCCCTTCAATTGGTATATCTTGACCTATCTATATTTACCCAGCAATAGATAGCTGCCGTTTTCATTTTTTCACCACTTACCACCCCTTACCAAGCAGCTATTGACAAATTCAACAAAATCTGTTATTCTTTATGCAGAATCACGACGAAAAGTACCCTGTGAGGTTCCGTCCTTACAGGGGGCTTTTCTTTTTAAATTCCAATTTCCCCCTTAAATTGTCTAAATACGCTACTCGTCCTTTAGACGCTATATCCAGCAAATGTGAACAGCCCGCTTTACACGGCGCTAACACACATTCCAGTTTATTTTTCTCGCGCAAGTAGTTCACCAGACAGTAAAAGTCCCCGTCGCTGCTTACTATTATCGCTTTTTCGTAACTGTCCAAGTCTATCATAGCTTGTAATACTAACTCGGCGTCACAATTGCCTTTAACCTTGCCATCCGGTGTTTTTAGAATAGGTCTGAATATTATTAGGTAGCCTACGGACTGCAAGTAGGTATACAGAGGCGTGTTCTCTGGCATATAACCAATGAAGTAATACGCCTTACCAACACCATAATGCTCACTTAAGTATATTCTAAAGCGGCGGTAGTCTAAATCCCAACCTACCTTGCGCATAGTCCGATGAAGGTTAGTTCCGTCAACAAAAGCATAATTAGCTTGAGGCTTTTTCATTACCTTATACCAAGCTTCTACCTCTTGACCAAAATCCCCACCACCCTGTCCAGAACCCTGTCCGCCACCTCTCGCTTGCTCATTAAAGGCAGGTCTTCAACCTTGCCGTTTTTATCAATTATGGTTACCTTGTTGCTGTCGGCGCCGAAGCCGCTGTCCTTGATAGTAATATCATTGGCCACTATAAGGTCAAGGCCTTTGGTCTCAAGCTTCTTTCGGGCGTTGGCGATAACATCTTCGCTTTCGGCGGCAAAGCCGACCTTGATAAAGCCGCCCTTTATTTCGGCCAGGATGTCCAGCGTGGCCACCAGCCCCAGGGTCAGCTTGGCGCTTTTCTTCTTAATCTTGGCCCTGGCTACTTTCTCCGGCCGGTAGTCAGCTACCGCCGCCGCCATAATCAGGGCATCGGTATTCTTGGCTACTCTGGTCACCGCCCGCTTCATCTGGAGGGCGGTTTCAACGGTAACAACCTCGACCTCAGCCGGTGGCGGCAGGCTGGAGGTGGTAACCAGCGTTACTTTAGCGCCTCTCTCCCGGGCTACCTCGGCCAGGGCGTAGCCCATCTTGCCTGATGAGCGGTTGCCGATGAAGCGCACCGGGTCAATCGGCTCCCGGGTGCCGCCGGCGGTAACCACCATCCGCTTTCCGGCGAGGTCGCTCTTGCGCTGCAGCACCTGCCTGATAGCACCTATAATCTTACCAAGTTCGGCCAGGCGGCCGATACCCGTTTTACCGGAAGCCAGGCGGCCGTACCCGGGTTCAATAATAACAAAGCCCCTGGCCCTGAGCCTCGCCAGGTTCTCCTGAGTAACCGGGTTGCGGTACATGTTGTCGTTCATCGCCGGGGCAACAATAACCGGAGCCCTGGTGGCCAGCACGGTGCAGGTGAGGATGTCATCGGCGATGCCGCTTGCCAGTTTGGCGATAACATTGGCCGTCGCCGGAGCAATAGCCACCACGTCGGCGGCTTCTGCCAGGGACACGTGCTCGATATTGAATTCTGAAGCCGGTTGCCACATGCCGGTAACCACCGGCCGGCCGGTGATGCTACGCAGGGTCAGCGGAGTGATGAACCTGGTAGCCGCTTCGGTCATAACCACTTCAACCCCGGCCCCGGCTTGAGTCAGCTTGCTGGCAAGGCCGGCCGCTTTATAGGCGGCGATGCTACCGGTTATTCCCAGAACTACCGTTTTTCCTTCAAGCAACCTGACCTCCTGGTTAAAAAGAAATCCATCATAGTTCACGTACTGTTTATGTCGTAGATGAGCCTCAGCCCAATTAAAGTCAGATTGAGATTCACCTCATCGATTGCCTTGGTTTCCCTGGCTATCAGCTCGGCATAACCGCCGGTGGCTATCACCTTAGTCTTAACCCCCAGTTCCCTTTGAATGCGGGCGACCATGCCTTCCACCAGCCCGACGTAGCCGAAGACAATGCCGGATTTCATGGCATCAATGGTATTGGTCCCGATGACGCTGTCAGGCCGGCTCATTTCCACTCTGGGCAGCATGGCTGCCCGCTGGAACATGGACTCGGCGGCGGTGGCCATTCCCGGGGCGATGGCCCCGCCCATATATTCGCCCTTCTCTGATATGGTGTCGAAGGTGGTGGCCGTGCCCAGGTCAACAATGATAAGCGGGCCACCGTAGAGGTGGTGAGCAGCGGCGGCA
>DAOWDO010000058.1 GCA_030638985.1 Dehalococcoidia bacterium
GTCTGTGGCCTGGGTAACAAGCTGAAGCGAGATGACGGGCTGGGGCCTTATGTGGTTGAGGAGCTGGAAAAACACGACCTGCCCGGCAGTGTTTGCCTTATTGATTTCGGTATATCCGGTTTCAAGTGCGCTTTAGAAATCGGCGATTACGACAAGGTTATCTTCATCGATGCCATAGATGCCGGTAAAGCCCCAGGAGAGATGTACCGGATAAGGCTTGGCCGGGAGGACCTGCTGGAAAGTCCTTCATTAAGCTCCTTTGCCGTCAGCCTGCATGAAAGCGACCTGGAGAAAATACTGGCTACGGCAGCCCTGCTCGATAACTATCCCGGAGAAGTAGTCATATTTGGCTGTCAACCGGCGGATATCTCCTTCGGACTGGGGTTATCCCGGAGGGTAAAAAGGGCCGCCGGTAATATTGTTAACCTGACTTTGGCGGAGATTGAGAAGTCAAGCTGACCGGGCAAACCAAGAAGCAAGGGAGTTTACAGCGGAGGATCGGGGTGAGCCTGACCAAAACAGTGCAACGGATTTCAGTGGAGGTGCGTGGCATCGTCCAGGGGGTCGGCTTCCGGCCATTTGTCTATCAACTGGCCAGAGGAAGGGGCCTCAAAGGATGGGTGCGCAACACCTCGGGCTGTGTTCAGATCGAGCTTGAGGGCGAAGAAGAGGCGCTGGAGTCTTTTCTCGACTGCTTAAAGAGCCAGCCTCCCCCCATGGCGCACATCGAGCACATGGATACCAGCACACTTCCCGCTGCCGGTTACCAGAGCTTTGAGATTAGACAGAGCCAGCCGGAGACGGGTGAATATCAGCTCGTCTCCCCGGATATCGCCACCTGCCGGCCATGTCTTGGTGAGACTCTGGACCCTAAGGACAGGCGCCACCGCTATCCATTTACCAACTGCACTAACTGCGGGCCGCGCTTTACCATAATCGAAGATATCCCCTATGACCGGCCACTGACGACCATGCGACAATTCCAGATGTGCCCCCGGTGCCAGCAGGAGTATGACAACCCTGAGGACCGTCGCTTTCATGCTCAGCCTAACGCCTGCCCGGTCTGCGGGCCGAGCCTGGAGCTGGTTGACCGCCAGGGCAAACGGGTGCCCGTTGACGATGTCTTAACTGCCACCAGCCGATTGCTCCGCGAGGGTAACATCGTAGCCGTAAAGGGGCTGGGGGGCTTCCTGCTGGCCTGTGATGCCACCAGCGACCAGGCGGTAGAACAGCTAAGAAAGCGGAAGAGACGGCCGGCAAAACCACTGGCGGTGATGGTGGCCACTCTCAAGGAAGTGAAGCGGCACTGCCGGGTTTCAGCCGAGGAGGCCAGACTGCTATCCTCTCCACAAAGCCCGATAGTGCTCCTTAAGGGGCGGGAGGGCTCCGGCCTGTCACCACTGGTAGCTCCCGGCCTTAAATACCAGGGCATCATGCTGCCCTATACACCACTTCACCATGTACTGCTCCGGGAGACCGGATTGCCGCTGGTGATGACCAGCGGCAATCTGAGTGAGGAACCGATAGCCAAGGATAATGATGAGGCGCTCGGCAGGCTGGGCGCCATCGCCGACTACTTCTTATGGCACAACCGCGACATCTATGCCCGATATGACGACAGCGTTGCCATGGTGGTGGCCGATAAACCCCTCCTGGTGAGGAGGGCTCGGGGTTATGCCCCCTACCCCATCCATCTTCCCTATAAATCGAAGCAAATCCTGGCCTGCGGCGCCGAACTGAAGAACACCTTCTGCCTCACCCGGGATGAACACGCATTCTTGAGCCAGCACATCGCCGACCTGGAAAACCTGGAGTCCCTGGAGCATTTCCGGGACACTACTGGTCTATACAAACAGCTTTTCCGCATTGAGCCGGAGATTATTGCCTGTGACCTCCACCCCGATTACCCGAGCACCAGATACGCCACAGAGCTGGCGGCAGCCAACCCGGAGCTCAAGCTGGTGCCGGTTCAGCACCACCACGCCCACATCGTAAGCTGCCTGGTGGAAAATGGCCTGCCCGGGCCGGCAATCGGCGTCGCCTTTGACGGCACCGGTTACGGTAGTGACGGCAACATCTGGGGTGGCGAGTTCCTGCTGTCGGACTA
>DAOWDO010000046.1 GCA_030638985.1 Dehalococcoidia bacterium
ATACCCTATACGAAAATGTCCCCTCCGGCCTGGGGTCAAAGGGCAAGATAAGGCTGCGCTCTGGAGAGATTGACCAGGTGCTGGTAAAAGGCTCCCGCTGGGCGGTGGAGAAGGGCTATGGCCGCCCGGAAGACCTGGAGACCACCGAAGAGGGCGGCGAGATGCCCGGTACCGACCCCGGCCGGGTCAGCAGCCGGGCCAAGGAGCGAGGCATTCCACAGCTGGGCACGCTGGGTTCGGGGAACCACTTCCTTGAGGTCGCCGTAGTTGACCAGATATATGAAGCTGACATGGCCAGAGCCATGGGCATCGACCGAAAGGGGCAGGTAATGCTCCTTGTTCACTGCGGCTCCCGCGGCCTGGGCCATCAGACCGCCGATGACTATATCAAGCAGATGGTAACCGCCATGCAAAAATACGGCATCCAGGTCCCCGACCGCCAGCTCGCCTGCAGCCCGGTGGAGTCTCCAGAGGGACAGTCCTATCTCGCCGCCATGAGGTGTGCCGCCAACTATGCCTGGGCCAACCGGCAGTGCATCACCCACTGGGTGAGAGAGGCCTTCTGCCGGGTGCTGGACATAAGTGAGACTGATGCCGGCCTGGAGCTGGTCTATGATGTAGCCCATAACATCGCCAAGATAGAAGAGCACACGGTTAACGGCCTCCGGGAAAAGCTGTGCGTCCACCGCAAGGGCGCCACCCGTGCCTTCCCCGCCGGTCATCCCGATTTACCCCAGAAGTACGCCCGGATCGGCCAACCCATCCTCATCCCCGGAGACATGGGGCGTCTTTCCTACGTCCTGGTGGGCACCGAGCAGGCGATGCGAGAGACCTTTGGCTCC
Source organism: Dehalococcoidia bacterium (assembly GCA_030638985.1). Lineage (GTDB taxonomy): Bacteria > Chloroflexota > Dehalococcoidia > Dehalococcoidales > DAOWLH01 > DAOWLH01. Next base: position 843 of record DAOWDO010000046.1, read on the forward strand.
ACCTGCCACGGCGCCGGCCGGATACAAAGCCGAACCGCCGCCAGGCGGCACATCAAAGGACGGGACGTGCTCAATACTCTGCAGGCCCGCGGTATAACGGTGCGAACAGGCAGCCTGTCCGGACTGGCCGAAGAAGCCCCCGAGGCTTACAAAGACGTCACTTCGGTTGTCAATGTTACCCACAACGCCGGTATATCCAGAATAGTCGCCAGGACCAGGCCCATCGGCGTGATAAAGGGATAGGCTGACGGCCACTTAATCCTGATATAGAATCACAGCGCCAGTTTATGCTATGCTTATACAGGTACTCCTTTTTCGGCAGTTCCCGCCAAACACCCTGACTTATGGCATATATTATTAAGGTCTGGAATGAGATACTTGAGCACGGCTTTTGGCATAATGCTGGGCCTTATGCTGCTCGCCACCGTGATATTCAGCTCTACCTCCTGCGCCCCGGGTCTTGCTGAATTTAGAGAAACCCGCTCCATGATGGGCACCTTCGTCACCATTACCGTCTATGCCGCGGACGAGGTATCGGCTGAGCTGGCCATGGGTGCCGCCTTCTCCCGGATTGAATATATCGAGGCCAAGGCTTCCATCTTCGATGAAGCAGCCGAGGCCTGGCGGCTCAACCAGGATGGCTATCTGGATAATCCATCCGGGGAGCTACGGCAGCTCATATCTCTGTCGCTGAACTACGGCCAGATAACGGATGGCTACTTCGATATAACCGTTCAACCCCTGCTGGACCTCTGGGCCGGCGGCCTGTGGCAGGAAAGCCCGGAGGCCCAGCAGACCATAATAGACGAAGCATTGAACCTGGTCGGCTGGGAAAAGATAGGCCTTGAGTCTGACCGGATATACTTCAAAGTAGCCGGCATGCAGATTACCCTCGGCGGCATCGCCAAGGGCTATGCTGCCGAGGAGGCACTGGTTGTCCTGAAAAATAAAGGTATCAACCACGCCCTGGTCGATGTCGGCGGTGATGTCAGTGCCCTGGGCTCAAAGCCCCGGGGGAAACCGTGGACTATCGCTCTGGTCAATCCGGATGACACCAGCCAATCCCTGGCCAGCTTCGCTTTTTCTGACAGGGCGGTGGCCACATCGGGCAACTACGCACGATACTTTGACCCGGATAAAGAAGTCCACCACATCCTGAATCCCAAGACGGGCTATTCGGCAAACGAGTGCATCAGCGTCACCATTATCGCCGAAGACGGCACCCGGGCTGATATTCTGGCAACGGCGGTCTTTGCCATGGGGCCCGAAGCCGGCCTGGAGCTGATCGAGTCGCTGGACAGCGTGGAGTGCCTTATCATTGATACGCAGAGAACAATCCACCGCTCCAGCGGACTGGCCGAATACTTAAGCGAAGGATAACAGCGTGGCAATAAGACTTAAAACCAGACACCTGCGCAAGGGTGTGCACCTGCCGGAATTTACCCCCACCGCCAACCTCCCCATTGAACCGGCACCGCTGCCGGAAAAGGTGGCCATCCCCCTGCTGCAGGGCACGGGTGAATCCCTCCAGCCGCTGGTCAGGCGGGGCGACAGGGTGCTTGCCGGCCAGAAGATTGCTGATTCGGAAGACCGGGATACCACCCCGGTTC
>DAOWDO010000060.1 GCA_030638985.1 Dehalococcoidia bacterium
GAACAGGGTAGACCTTGTCCTCTTCTGTGGTGATGCCTACAAGAGCCGCGACCCAAGCCAGACACAGCAGCGGGAGTTCGCCAGGCGCATCAAGCGGCTATCCGAGAGCGGTATTACCACCTTCCTCCTCGTTGGCAACCATGACCTGCCCAACGCTATCGGCAGAGCTACCACCACCGAAATCTTTAGCACCCTGACGATTGAAAACGTCCATGTTGCCAATCACCCCGATATTTATGAAATTGCCACCCGCGGCGGCAGTATCCAGATTGTGGCGCTGCCCTGGCTGAGACGCAGCGCCCTGATGGGCCAGGAAAACGCCAGGAACCTCAACTTTGAGGAACTCAACCAGAGGATGCAACAGGTGCTGACCGGCATCATCGCTGATAACGCCAAAAAGCTGAAGCCTGAGCTGCCCTCCATTCTGGCAGCACATGTCTGGGTTTTTGGCGCTCGCATCGGTTCTGAAGGGATAATGACCATCGGACAGGAGCACGTACTGCTGCCAGGCAACGTGGCCAATCCCGCCTTTGACTATATTGCCCTGGGGCACATCCATCGTCATCAGGTTCTCTGTGAAAAGCCGCCGGTGGTCTATGCCGGCAGTCTGGAGCGACTGGACTTCGGCGATGAGAACGACGACAAGGGCTTTTATCTGGTGGAGATTGAACCGGATGCCGAGTCCGGGCAAAGAAAGGTATCCTATGGCTTCCACCGGGTTGAGGGGCGTCGCTTCGTCACTATTGAAGTTGACCTTTTGCAGGAGGAAACGGAGCCGACGGAGACCGTTTTGAAAGCAATTGCCAAAAACGAGGCCGGTGTTAAAGATGCTATCGTCCGTCTTGAGATTGCTCTGCCGCAGGAGCTTGAAGGGCGGATAAGGGATGGGGACATAAAAAGCGCATTAAAAGAAGCTCACTACTTTACCATTGTCAAGAGTGTTAAGCGGGAGAGCCGGCTCAGGCTGGGAGACCGCACCGCCGAGGAGATAACCCCGCTTGAGGCGCTTGAGACCTTCCTGGATAGCAGGCATTACTCTCAGAAGTACACCAGGCTTCTGCTGGACTACGGCCAAAGGCTGATAAGAGAAACCCGAGAGGAGACCGAGAGTGCCCCACCCGAGACAGCAGCCAATCTTTGAGAACCGCTACGATGCCGGCCGACAGCTGGCCACCAAGCTTGTTGGATACAAGAACCAGGGGGTCATCGTGCTGGCCATTCCCAATGGTGGTGTCCCGGTAGCACTTCAGGTAGCTCTGGCGCTCAATGCCGACCTTGACCTTGTTGTTGCCCGCAAGATTCCGATACCACTGCGCCCCGAGGGGGGCTTCGGCGCCGTCGCCGATGACGGTACTACCATTCTTAATCAGGATGTCTTGAAGGGCCTCGGCCTTTCTGAGCAGCAAATAACGTATCAGGTAAGCAAGGTAAGAAGCGATATCCAGAAGCGGAGCCTGCTCTATCGCGGGGAGAGACCGCTTTTCATGGTAAATGACAGAGTCGTCATAATCATAGATGACGGATTGGCCTCGGGTTACACCATGATGGCTGCCGTGGAATCGGTGCGACGCCGCCAACCCAAGCAGATAGTCGTTGCCGTACCGGCGGCATCAGCCACCGCCGTCAGGCAGGTAGAGAAGATTACCGATCGCGTGATCACCGTGGTCACCGACTTTGCCCCCAAGTTCTACGTCTCCGATTTTTATCGCTACTGGCATGTCATCAGTGACGATGAAGGGCTTAAAGCCTACCGTGATTGGCGGATGAGGCGCTACCAGGCAAATATCAAGCTACCCCACGAGAATAAGCGATAGTTGTCCTCTTTCCGGCAAGGCATCCTACTCTTGATATGACGCTCTTTCCCCGGAAGTTTTATGACTTCTTCTGAACAACGTACCTGATAATGGTCTTGGGGACTTTGGCATCGGGGCTGGTCAAATATTCCTCTTCGTGGTCGCCGATAATCTGGTAGCCGCTTTCCTCAATAAACTTAAACAGGCGTTCTATTGTGGGAGTCTCAAGGTCGTAGGCACCAAGGTGGAGAATCTGGGCGGCGGTGCCGTATTGCCAGGTCTCAATCTTGACTTCGACGCCGGGCAGCTTCTGCGGCAGCGTGGTGGTATCTTGCGGTATGGGCAGACCGATGATGTGTGTCCACTCATCCTTGGGGACACGATGGGCGTCAGGATAGCGGGCACGCAGTCCCACGACCTTGAAGGTGGGGAGGCCTCTCTTTTTGAGGTCGAACTTGAGTGTGTAAACCGAGCCGTAGAGAGCCGGCATTAGCTCCGTGAAGACCTTGTCCGGGGTGCCCTGCCCCCGGACAACAGCCATCCTCTGCGGTGGCATCTCCAGAATTATAGGCTCAAGCTTTGATGACTTTCGTGGCGACATGGGATCACCTCCACAATTATTTCAGCCAAGCAGGCTGTATGTACTGACATCTACCAGGCCCAGATCGGTCAGCCTGAGCTCCGGAATAACCGGCAGGGCCAGGAAAGAAAGGGTGGCGAAGGGGGATTCCAGCCCGGTTCCCAGTTCACCGGCCAGCTTCTCCAGTCTGTCCAGCTTGCCGGCCACCGTTGCCAGCGGCTCGTCCGAAAGCAGCCCGGCGACGGGTAAAGCCAGGCTGTCCAGCACTCTGGCTTCGGCAACCACTACCAGACCGCCATGAAGCCTGTCGACTTCCCTGATACCGATGGCAATATCGGCGTCGTTGGTGCCAACAGCAATAATGTTATGGGAATCATGGGCAATGGAAGAAACCAGGGCACCCCTTTTTAATCCGAAGCCACGGACCAGCCCCACCCCGATATTACCCGTCGCCCGGTGCCTTTCCATCACCACCAGCTTGAGGATATCTCGGCTAATATCAGGCTTGACAATTCCGTCCCCAATCTTTATTATTTCCATCCTCTTTTTGGTGATTATCTGCCCCGGGACGACCTCAATGACCGGATGGGACTCCCCTCTGGCTGAAAGCTGCAATGCCTCTTCCTCAAAGGGTTTGATGTTCACTGTATTTGCCAGCCTGTTTTTTGAGGGGCGAGGTACCGAAAGCAATGGCTTTCCGCCTTCGGCTACCAGGCGGCCATGGTGGAAGACCATATCCGCCTCCAAACGAGACAAATCACCGAAAACGGTTACATTGGCCAGGTAGCCAGGGGCGATTGCTCCCAGCCTCTTCAGGCCAAAGCGGTCGGCGGCGTTAATAGTCGCCAGTTGAATGGCTCGCACCGGCTCCAGCCCCAGGCTTATCGCCTTGCGCACAACGGCATCCATATCGCCATCACGCAGCAAATCCGAGCAGCTGCGGTCATCGACGACAAAAAGACACCGTTTATAGGTGGTATCGGTTACCAGCGGCAGCAGGGCTTCCAGGTTCTTCTCCGATGAGCCCTCTCTTATCATGAGGTACATGCCCCGCCTGAGCTTTTCCCTGGCTTCCTCCAGGGACACCGACTCGTGGTCAGAGCGTATACCGGCGGCGGTATAGGCATTAAGCTCTTTGCCGCTAACGCCGGGGGCATGGCCGTCAATCACCCTGTCTCCGGCAAGAGCGATTTTGTCCAGGATCGAGTTATCACCGCCGATAACTCCGGGGAAGTCCATCACTTCACCCAGCCCGATTACCCCCCGCCACCGTAGAATGCGGCGGATGGCCGGAGGGCCAAGTGATGCTCCCGAAGTCTCCAGGTGGCTTGCCGGCACGCAGGACGGCGCCAGTATAAGCAGCTCCAGAGGCAGACGGCGGGCAGAATCAAGAAAATAACGGAGACCATCAAGGCCACAAACATTGGCCAGCTCATGCAGGTCGGTAACCACCGCCAGCGTTCCCCGTGGCACTACAGCCCGGGCGTACTGTCCTATGTTCAGCATGGAGCTCTCGACGTGGGTGTGGCCGTTGATAAAGCCGGGTGCCAGATACCTGACCTTTAAGTCTATAAGCTGTCTGGCCTGCCGGTAGCGGCCAATGCCGGCAATGCTGTTGTTGTATATGGCCACGTCACCTGCTTCTATCTCACCGGTGAAAACGTTGATAATTCTGGCATTAGCCAGCACCAGGTCCGCCGGGCTATCTCCCCGGGCCACCGAGATAAGGTCCGACAGTTGTGATGTCATTCTTTCTCCTCGATGCAACAAATGTCCGGAAGGTGGCGAAACTGCTCGTTGCAGTCCAGCCCGTAGCCGACCAGAAATACGTCGGGGACGGTAAATCCCAGGTAGTCAATGGCAACCGGATTCTGGCACCGCGAAGGCTTGCTGGTAAGAGTGCACACCTTTATCGAGGCTGGCTTCTCCTTGCCCAAGTAGTCCAGCAGAAAGCTGGTGGTCAGACCGGTATCAATAATGTCTTCCACGACCAGCACATGCCTGCCCTTGATGCCACAGCGCAGACCCTGCACCACCTCAATCCGGCCGGAGCTTTCCATACCATGGCTGTAGCTGGAGAGAGTGACAAACTCCACTTCCAGCGGGAAGTCAAGGCAGCGAACGAGGTCAGCCAGAAAAATGAAGGAGCCTTTGAGAACTGATATCAGTACCGGCCGTTTGTCGCAATAGTCTTTGCTGATACCGGCCGCCAGTTGCTCCACGGTTGCGGCAATTTGATGGCGGTCTATGAGAACCTTGAGCTTGTTTTTAAAAGGCATGACAGTTTTAGATTATAACCCCAAAACATCCGCTGGTCTACAAGACATCTGTTTCATTTGTTTTGACCAGATGCTATAATTAAGCTCTGGAAAGAGGCTCACCGTGAAATGCCTAAGTTGTGGTAAGGAGATTGATAGCTCTCGTTTCCCCCCGGGACTGGCTTACTGTCCCTATTGCGGGCAGGAGCTGAGGTCGGCTGATGAGGAACGGGAGTCACTCAGGTTCTGTCCTTTCTGTGGAAAAGAAATAACGGGGCCGGCCAGTTTTTGTCCCCACTGCGGCAAGAGGCTTACAGCCAGGTCCAAGCTCCCTATTGGCCAACAAGTGAATAGCTTTCTGGCCAGGATACCGCCGTTGGCCAGAACTATCAAGGGTAAGTTCGGTCGGGAGAGGAATCTACACAAGCTTTATCAGCACTGGGTAGAGTATGATGCTCTACCCCCGGAAGAAGTCCCCAGTTTTGATGAAAAGCCGCTGTCGGTAGCAGAGAAACAATCCGTGCAGGATGAGACGCCCACTGGTGAATCGCCCTAAAACTGCCAATGGTAATAGAAGTAGAGCATCTTAGAAAAAGCTACGGCTCAATAAAGGCAGTAGACGACATCAGCTTTCGGGTGGGGAAGGGCGAAGTCTTCGGTATGCTGGGGCCCAATGGCGCCGGCAAGACGACCACCGTGGAAATAATAGAGGGGCTCCGGGTTGCCGACTCAGGCAAAGTATCCGTTTTCGGCCTGGATATAAATAAGGGAATATCCAAAATAAAGCAGAAAATTGGCATTCA
>DAOWDO010000050.1 GCA_030638985.1 Dehalococcoidia bacterium
GCCCCGGCCGGCAGCCTGCGCATAGAGTGGGCCGGCCGCCACATGCCGGTGCTCGGGCTTATTAAAGACAGGTTTGCCGCTGAACGGCCCTTCGAGGGCATACGCATTTCCGCCTGCCTCCACATCACCACCGAAACCGCCAACCTGGCTCTGGCCCTGAAAGAAGGCGGGGCCGATGTCGTCCTGTGCGCCTCCAACCCATTAAGCACCCAGGACGATGCCGCCTCCGCTCTGGTGGATTACGGCATCCCGACCAATGCCATCAAAGGAGAGGACGACGCCACCTATTACCGGCACATCAACACCGCCCTGGACCATGAGCCGCAGCTCACCGTAGACGATGGCGCCGACCTGGTGACCATCCTCCACAAAGAGCGCCCTCATCTCATCCGTACCGTTATTGGCGGTACCGAGGAGACCACTACCGGCGTCATCCGGCTGCGCAGCATGGCAAGCGCCGGCAGGCTGCTGTATCCCGTCATGGCGGTTAACGACGCCCAGACCAAACACCTGTTTGACAACCGCTACGGCACCGGCCAGAGCACCGTTGACGGCATCACCCGGGCAACCAACATACTGTGGGCCGGGAAAAAGGTGGTCGTCTGCGGCTACGGCTGGTGCGGACGCGGCATCGCCATGAGGGCCAAGGGCTTCGGCTCACAGGTAATCGTTACCGAGGTAGAGCCGCTGCGCGCCCTGGAAGCAACCATGGATGGTTTCCAGGTGATGCCCCTAATGGAAGCAGCCCGGGTCGGTGATGTCTTCGCCACCGTCACCGGTGACAAGGGTGTCATTACCGGTAGCCACTTTGAGGTGATGAAGGACGGGGCCATTCTGGCCAACAGCGGCCATTTCAACGTGGAAATAGATATCCCCGCCCTGGAGAATATGGCCAGCAGGAAAGAGCGCATCCGGCCCTTCGTCGACGAGTACACTTTGAAGGACGGTCGCCGGCTCTATCTTCTTGGTGAAGGGCGGCTGATAAACCTGGCTGCCGCCGAAGGCCACCCTGCCAGTGTAATGGATATGAGTTTCGCCAACCAGGCGCTGGTCCTGGAGTACCTGGTCAAGAACCGGGGCAGGCTTGAGGCCGGAGTATATCCTGTGCCGGAGGAGATTGATAAAGAGGTTGCTCGCTTGAAACTTGAAGCCATGGGCATTAAAATCGATAGCCTGACGCCAGAACAGGAAAAATATCTGGGCAGCTGGGAAGAAGGAACCTAGAAGGGAGACCAAATGACGCAAAGCTTTCGCAAAGCAGCCAAGTACCTGCTCACCTCGGAATCGGTCACGGAAGGGCACCCGGACAAGCTGTGCGACCAGATATCCGATGCCATCCTGGACAGTATCCTGGAAAAGGACCCGATGGCCAGGGTAGCCTGCGAGACGGCGGTGACCAACGGCATGGTTCTGGTCCTGGGAGAGATTACCACCGAATGCTACACTGAAGTTCCTCGCATTGTCCGTGAAGTTGTCCGTGATACAGGCTATACCTGCCCCGAATATGGTTTTGATTACCAGTCCTGCGGTATCCTTGTCTCCATCAACGAGCAATCCGCCGATATTGCCTTGGGTGTGGACAGAGCTCTGGAAGCCAGGACAGGTTCGGCAGCCAGCGAACTCGACCGGGTTGGTGCCGGCGACCAGGGTATGATGGTCGGTTTCGCCTGCACCGAAACACCAGAGCTTATGCCAATGCCACTATCCCTGGCTCACAAGCTATGTCGGCAGCTGACCAGAGTCAGGAAGAAGGGGGTACTGCCCTACCTCAGACCTGACGGTAAGTCGCAGGTAACCGTGGAATACAGCAGCGGCCAGCCGAAACGGGTGGACAGCATTGTAATCGGCGCCCAGCACGACCCCGATGTCGGCCAGGAGCAGATTAAGCAGGACGTAATCGAGCAGGTTATCAGACCGGTAATACCAGCACGGCTGCTGGACGATAAGACCAACTATCACGTCAATGCCACCGGCAGGTTTGTCATCGGCGGCCCGGTATCAGATACCGGCTTTACCGGACGCAAGATACTGGTCGATACCTATGGCAGCTTGGCCCGGCATGGCGGTGGTGCTTTTTCCGGAAAGGACCCGACCAAGGTAGACCGCTCTGCCGCCTACATGGCGCGCTACATCGCCAAGAACCTGGTGGCCGCCGGTCTGGCCGAGCGGCTGGAAATCCAGATAGCTTATGTTATCGGGGTAGCCCACCCGCTCTCGGTATCCATCGAAGCCTTCGGCACGGGCACGGTCAGCCAGGAGGTTCTACGGAGGCTGGTCGAGCGACACTTTGACCTGAGGCCGGCGGCCATAATCCAGATCCTTGACCTCCGCCGCCCCATCTACCGACAGACCGCCTGCTACGGGCACTTTGGCCGTGATGACCTCGACCTGCCCTGGGAGAGGACGGACAAAGCCGAGATATTAAAGCAGGAGGCACTGGGGAAAAAGTAATGGAAAAGGCTCTCTTTTGCTGGAGCGGCGGCAAGGATAATGCCCTCGCCCTGCAAGAAATACAGAGAGGCAACCAGTACGAAATCGTATCCCTGTTAACCACGATAACAGAAGGCTATGACCGGATCAGCATGCACGGTGTCCGCCGGGCCCTGGTAGAACATCAGGCAAAGTCTCTCTCCCTGCCGCTTACCAAGGTCTTTATCCCCATAGCCTGTTCTGACGAACAATACGAGGCTAAGATGAAGAAAACACTGGCTCATTATAAAGAGGACGGTGTTTCTGTGGTCGTCTTTGGCGATATCTCCCTGGAAGAGGTGAGGAGATACCGTGAAGACCGGCTGTCGCGGGTGGAAATGAAGGCGCTTTTTCCCATCTGGGGGGAGGACACTACCCACCTTAGCCAGAGGTTTATTGCCCAGGGCTTTTGTGCCGTCATCACCTGTGTTGACACCCGAGTTCTGGATAAGAGCTTCGCCGGCCGGTCAATTGACCAGGACCTTCTCGCCCGGCTGCCGACCAACATTGACCCCTGCGGTGAGAACGGAGAGTTTCACTCCTTCGTCTTTGACGGGCCGATATTCAAGGAAAAAATAGGCTACGTGCCGGGGGAAGGGGTGCTGCGGGGCGCCTTCTATTTCCACGATTTATTACCCGCAAAATAAGGGGGGCCAGGCAGATAAATACCCCGATAAAGTTCGGCACCGACGGCTGGCGTGGCATCATCGCCGAGGACTTCACCTTTGACAACGTCCGCATCTGCGCCCAGGCGGTTGCCAGCTACCTCAGGCAGACCGGGATGGCCGAGCGCGGCCTGCTCATCGGCTATGACACCCGCTTCGTCTCCGAGGACTTTGCCCGTGCGGCCGCCGAAGTGGTAACGGCCAACGGCATCAGGGTCTTACTGTGCATCAAGCCAACACCGACACCGGTAATCAGCTACGGCATCCCAACCAATAAAATCGCCGGTGCCATAGTCATCACCGCCAGTCACAACCCCGCCCGGTGGAACGGCTTTAAATACAAGTCTCAGGATGGCGCCAGTGCCCCCACCGAGGTTATTGACCAGCTGGAAAAGAATGTCGCCGCCACCATCGCCACCGGCAAGATAAAGCGTCAATCAATAGTGGAGGCGGAAAAGCAAGGGCTGGTGGAGCATATTGACCTGGCACCGCCCTACCAGTCCCAGATAGAAAGTCTCCTTGACCTTGAAACACTGCGGAAAGCCAATCTCAAGATAGCCATCGATTCTATGTACGGTGCCGGCGCCGGCTACTTCAAAGCGCTGCTGAGAAACGGCAACAACCAGCTGATAGAGATAAACGCCGAGCGCAACCCGGCCTTCCCCGGCATGAAACAGCCGGAGCCAATTGCGGTTAATCTGGATAAGCTGGCGACACTGGTCAAGGAGGAGAAGGCCAGCGTTGGCCTGGCCACCGATGGCGATAGCGACCGCATCGGCATCATCGATGAGAAGGGCAACTTCTTGAACCAGCTCCAGGTCTTCGCCCTGCTCGCCCTCTACCTCCTGGAGGTGCGGGGGCAGCGGGGCGCCATCGTAAAAACAATAACCACCACCAGCATGCTCTACCGTCTGGGCGAAATATTCTATGTGCCCGTCTACGAGACACCGGTCGGCTTCAAGTACGTCGCCCCGCTGATGCTTGATAAGGAC
>DAOWDO010000079.1 GCA_030638985.1 Dehalococcoidia bacterium
AGGGAGTCCATCGCTTCCTGATAGGTTGTAGAGGGCAGGTTAGGTATTAAGTTCACCTTAAGGTCTAAGCCGGAGGCACTGGCATCAAGCAAAAACTTGATATTGTCTTCTTTGGTCGCAGCTTTCATCATGAAGTTCAAAACCCGACTTGTCATTGTTTCCACACCGATGACCAGGAACTCACATCCGGCACGGACCATTGTCTCAAACACATCGGGCGTGAAGCGTCTGTCGATCATGGCGAAAGAGTGCCACTTCACGCGCAAGCCACGTTGGAGGATAAGCTTGCTAATCTTTCCTGCGGAGGCTGGAGCGATGGCCTCAGTGACCACCGAAAATTGGTGTACCCCATGTTTCCGTACCTGGTATTCCATCTCATCGACGAAGCTCTTCGGGGTCCGGGTTCTAAGTTGTGGACTACCCTTGTAAAGCTCGACGTAATCGCAGTAGGCACACTTTCCCCAGTAGCAACCCCGGGACTGGACGATGCCTATCTCCGGCTTGGCCAGGCGGGAAAGAAGTTGAGAATCGTACTCAGCGTAGGGAATGGAGCCCAACCCGGGTCCTGCTTCCGGAGGCCGATGGATGATCCCCGTCCCCACCCGGCACGATACGCCCGGAACCTTTGCAGGCTCCCAGCTACCGGCTCGCCTCTGCTCCAGCAACGCCTCAAACGGGCGCTCGCCATCGCAACGAACAACAGCATCGACTGCAGGGTTACAGACCAGTATTTTTTCAACATCGGCCAGGGCCATCAGGCTGATCGTCGATCCTCCAAGGATGATGGCCAGGTCGGGCCGGAGTGTCTTTAAGTAACGCGCCAGAATGAGAGCCGGTGCAAGTTGCGGCCCCACTGGAATGGACACACCCACCGTGTGTATGCTGGCAGGTAAAGTCTCGGCATAGTTGGTGCGCTCCAAAAAAGTTCGGTACACCACTGCCTCGGGCTGATCGTAGAACCCGGGGTTGGTCATGACGGACAATGGTCTGTCGATCCGATAGGGCCGTGCAAGCAAGTGGAGCAGATATGCTAGATCGGAGGAGTCCTCGCAAAACAGATGCTTACCCTGCTCGTCTAGAAGTAAGTGGCCGTAGCGAGCGAGTAGGCGGGCTGCAACGGCGGGCTTTGAACCCGGAGAGAAGGCAAGCCTATCCCCGGATTCACCCTTCGCCATGTGCTCCAGAGACTCGGGCCGCAAGAGGTAAACTGCAAAATCCTCGTTCAGATCCGCCTGGACCGAATCAATTCCCCTGGCGGAGAGATAGCCTGCCAGAACTGCAGTAGATGGGTAATAACTTCCAAAGTTCGTCTCGACCAGTGGAGGGAAAACAAGCGCAACCTCTGGAGCAGTTCCGCCTTGCTGTGAAGACCGCGAACGATTACGATGTTCCATAATCAGCGCCTCTTCCAGGGAAAGTTGACATCAGAAATGTCTTGCATCAATATTTTGGAGGCTCTCCATTATTACCCTTGGCATATACTACATTATCTGGTTAGTCACTGCCAAAATGCAAATGAATACTAAAGGAGCCCAGATACCTGCTGCCTGGCTTTTAATCATCCCGCTTGTCAATATCTATTGACTTTGGAAGTTCGGCGAGGGCGTAGAACTCGTCACCAATAAGGGTAACCGGGAGTGGACACGAACCAACGAATACAATTTATTACTTCTTGAATCTTCTCGCAATGCCTTCCGCTGTAGCAACGTAGATGCCTCGCAGATTTTTAATAAAGGCTGGCTTCGATAGCTTCTCCGCATAGCTTATGCCCTCTTCGGTTAGCTGTACTTTATGCCAACTCTCTACCTGCTGCGCACGAGAATCATTCAATATTCTAATCCAACCCCTTTCCTTCATCTGCCCAATAGCAGCCAGGGCATCTCCCTCATCGGCAAATCGAATTCCAGAACTGCCTGTTAGACTCTTTGGGTAAATTCCATATTTTTTATTTGTCCCACTATCCTGGTATGTCCGGTAAAAGATTATTAATAACCGCTCAATTATTTCCCCAGCTTTCATTGCCTTAATTACCTCCTCCTGGAAATCCTGACCTGCCCCCATAAAGTGTACCACATGTTAAGTTAGAGTTACTCGTATTGTAACCGGACCAGTTTTTATGGGGGCAGGTGAATCTATTCCTCGATGCAGGCATTTATTGTCAATAGGTATCTCTGGTTTATCAAACTAAAAACCAATCCTGCGCCTTCTCAGCAGCATTAGAGAGCTTAGTATCTGGTCCCCCGGTCTCAAGAAATCTCTTAATATCCTCCTCATTACCAGGGCAGGTGTTTGGTAAAACATCCGTTAAACCATACCCTTTCCCATAATGGAATAAGATTTGTCCACACCCGCTCCGGTAGTCTTCAGGCTCTTTCTCACTCATTGCTCCGCCTATAATCTGGCTGGTATACTGAACAGGTATGGCGAACTGTAGAAGGATAATGCACATTGACCTTGATGCCTTCTTCGTCTCGGTAGAACAGGTAGCCAATCCCCGGCTCCGGGGAAAGCCGGTGGTGGTCGGCGGCCAGCCCGACCGGCGGGGTGTGGTCGCCGCTGCCTCATACGAAGCCCGCAAGTTCGGCCTGCACTCGGGCATGCCGATGAAGACGGCCAGCCGCCTCTGTCCCCAGGCCATCTTCATCGAGGGTAGCTTTGCCAAATACAGGGCGGCATCACGGGAATTCATGGCCATCCTGGCCGATTTCAGCCCTTTCCTGGAACCAGTAGGTGTTGACGAGGCCTTTTTAGATGTCACCGGCTTTGAGTCCTTGCACGGCTCCGTCCACCAGATGGCCACCAGGATAAAGCAGCGGATCAGGGAGGAGCTGGGTTTGCCCGCCTCGGTGGGCATCGCCGGCTCCAAGATAGTGGCCAAGATTGCCTCCGACCTGTCCAAGCCCGATGGCTTGATAGAGGTCTCCCCCAGAGCAGAAGCCGCCTTTCTGAGATCATTGCCGATAGGCAAGATGCCCGGCATCGGTAAAAAGACGGGGTTAAGGCTGAAAAGCCTGGGGGTAAAGACCATCGGTGAGCTGGCGGCAGTGCCATTGGCTACGCTGAAGAGCCACTTTGGCCTCTATGGAGAACTCCTGCACCGCCATTCTCGGGGTATTGACCCCCGGGAGGTAGTACCGCCGGCAAAGGCCAAGTCCATCAGCCGGGAAACCACCTTTGCCCGGGATAGTCGCCACCTGAAATACCTTGCGGCAACACTTCATTATTTGAGCGAGCGGGTCGGCAGCAAGCTACGCCAGCGGGGCAGGCATGCCAGGTGCATAACTTTAAAGCTGAGGTATGCCGACTTTACCACCATCACCCGCAACCAGACCCTGAAGCAGTCCACCGACACCGACCAGGCCATCTCCACCGCCGGACTTGAGCTGATGAAAAAAGCGCTGGCCAAAGATAAACAGCCGGTTCGCCTGATTGGCATCGGGGTGTCCGGCCTGGTAGAGTCCGGCCGGCAGCTTGATATGCTGGACCAATCGGGAGCCCGGCTGGAACGGCTGAACCAGGCCATAGACCGCATCCGCAAGAAATATGGTTTCGGCGCCATTCAGACCGGGCGCACCATCAGGCTGCGGGATATCTTCCCGGAGACCAAGGCCGGCTACAAATTACAGACACCGGGTCTGTCGAGATAGGGGGCTGCTATTCCGCCTCCCCCTGCCTGACGCTTACGATGATGTTCTCGATGGGCTTTATGCTGATATCACCCTCATCGGTGATATCAACGGATTTGCCAACATCAAAGTCGAGGAGAATAATGGTGGTTTCCCCCCCAATCACCTCGAAGGGCCGCTCGAAGACATAGGGCTCACTGGGGACGATAACCATTTCCACATCACCGGTCAGCACCACTTCCATCTTTTCAACAGACAGGCGGATACTGCTGTAGCCGCCGGCAGCCACCTCGGCTGAAGCTATAAGCTGCTCATGACCAACCAGCTTGATTATGTCGTAG
Source organism: Dehalococcoidia bacterium (assembly GCA_030638985.1). Taxonomy (GTDB): domain Bacteria; phylum Chloroflexota; class Dehalococcoidia; order Dehalococcoidales; family DAOWLH01; genus DAOWLH01. The sequence goes on from DAOWDO010000079.1 coordinate 3,968, forward strand.
CGAGTAAGCCAGGCCATCTCCAAATAAGTCCACTCTTCCTGGTCAGTCTCCTGAATGGCAGCCTCGACAAAATTAACCATAACGCTGGTAATTTCATATTCCGCGGGGGCATCGGTAACCCGCACCTCAACAACCCCGGTATCCGGCCCGAATAAATCACAACCGGCAAGCACCAGGCCGAAAAGAAGGGCGGTAGCTACCAGGCCACCGGTAAATGCTCTCATCTCTGCCCCCCGCAAGTCCTCAGGATATATGTAATATAACCCCGATGGGTCAAAAAGGGAAGGGGGTTAGAAGATTACCACCACCGAAAGCTCTGACTTTATGGTATAATCCTTCCTGTCTTATAGGGGGGTTCTTACAATGTGGGATACAATAAGTGGCTGGCTCCTGGAGCATGGAGTTCCCATCCTCGTTATCCTGGTGGCATCATTTATTGCCTTCTGGGTCATCAAGACAGCCCTGCGCCGAGTTGTTGCCCAATACGTCCGCGTAAGAGGCAAGGGGAGGCACGCCAAGCTTTGGTTTGAGAACCGGACAAAGACATTGAGCGCTATCATTTCCAGCACCCTGGGGGTGCTGCTATTTGTCGTGGCCCTGTTTATGATTCTCTCCGAAGTGGGGGTGGACATTGGTCCGCTGTTGGCCGGCGCCGGCGTCCTCGGCATTGCCGTTGGCTTTGGTGCCCAGAGCCTGATAAAGGATTTGCTGGGCGGGCTGTTCATCCTGCTCGAGGACCAGTTCAACAAGGGTGATGTGGTCAAGATTGCCGGTATTGCCGGCCTGGTGGAAGAAGTCAACCTGAGGAGGACCGTTCTGCGCGACCTCGACGGTATCGTCCACGTCATACCCAACGGCGTGATTAGCACCGCCTCCAACTACACCCGTGACTGGGCACGGGTTAACCTGAATATATCGGTGGGTTATAGCGAAGACCTCGACCATGTTATGGCGGTGATAAACAAGGTGGGCAAGAAGCTCGCCGAGGACGACTACTACGGTAAGCTCATCAAAAGCCCGCCCCGGGCGCTCCGGGTGAACAACTTCGGCGACTCCGGCATCGACATCAAGATACTGGGCGATACCCATCCGATGAAGCAGTGGGAAGTGACCGGCGAGCTCCGAAAGAGGCTCAAGAAGGCTTTTGACGACGAGGGTATAGAGATACCCTGGCCCCATGTCAAAGTTTACTACGGTGAAGGCCCGAAAGTGTAACGCAGGACTTTAGCCGATAGCGGTCACCGGATTTCAAGATTTGTGTTATATTTGATAGATAGCTATAATCCAGGCCAAAAAGGAGATGACAATGCCGCCATACGCCTTTTTCCAAAATAAGTTCGTGCCCCTGGCCGAAGCCAAGATCGGCATCATGACCCACGCCCTCCACTACGGCACCGCCGTCTTTGAGGGTATCCGGGGCAACTGGAACAGCGAGCAGGGGCAAATGTATATCTTCCGTCTCAAAGAGCACTACCAGCGGCTTGAGGACGGCTGCCGGCTTTTAAAGATTGACCTGCCCCACTCCGTAGACGAGCTATGCCAGATAACGGTGGAGCTGGCCCGCAAGTGCGCTTTCAGGGAGGATAGCTACATCCGCCCTCTGGCCTACAAAAGCTCAGAGGCTCTCGGGGTCCGCCTCCACGACCTGGATAACGACTTTTTGGTCTTTGCCATACCCTGGGGGCGCTACCTTGATATGGACGCCTGTAAGTGCTGTATCTCCACCTGGCGCCGCCCGGCGGATAGTGTGATTCCGCCCCAGGCCAAGATTACCGGCCTCTACGCCAACAACGCCTTCACCAAGACAGAGGCCATGGAGAACGGCTTTGACGAGGGCATCATGCTCACCCCGGATGGCTATGTCTCTGAAGGCAGCGGTGAAAACATCTTCCTAGTGATAAACGGCAAGCTGGTGACTCCGGCCACCTATAACAGCATCCTGGTCGGCATCAGCCGGGATACGGTTATACAGCTGGCCAGGAATGAGCTGGGGATTGACACCATAGAAAGGCCGGTGGTCCGCTCCGAGCTCTATACCGCCGATGAGTGTTTTCTCACCGGCACCGCCGCCCACATCACCCCGGTGGCTGAGATAGACCGCCGCCAGATAGGCAGCGGCAGTGCTGGCGAGATAACTGCCAGGCTACAGGAGCTCTACTTTGCCGTAATCAAGGGCAACCACGCCAAGTACCTTGACTGGTGCACCCCGGTCTATAAGAAATAGGCTCCGGAAGTTCACATGATCGAGGCTCTAGCAATAATTATCGGCTATTTTCTTGGCTCCATTCCATCAGCATATCTGGCCACCCGCCTGGCCACCGGAGCCGATATCCGCCGCCTGGGGGGAGGCAACGTTGGCGGCCTGAATGTCTTCCGGGAGATTGGTATCTGGCCGGCACTGGCCGTCGGCCTTGTTGATAGCGGCAAAGGGGCGGCGGCGGTAACCATCGCCCAGTGGGGGCTTAAAGTCCCCGAAGCCTATGTGCTGCTGGCCGGGCTGGCGGCTGTTGTCGGCCACAACTGGATGGTCTGGCTGAAGTTCAGCGGCGGCAAGGGTATGGGCGCCGCCATCGGTGCCCTGATTCCCCTTTTCCTCATCTACGACAAGCCAGGGCTGCTGGGCATCTTTATTGCCGTGATCATCGTGCCGCTGGTGCTCACCCGCAACGTCGCCCTGTCTATGGGGCTGGGCCTGCTGGCTCTGCCATTTATCGTCTGGTTCGGCACCGGCTCGGGCTACGCCACCATTATCTCGGTAGCCCTGGGGCTTGCAATAACAGCCAAGTTCCTGCCGACGGCACTGGGTGCTATAAAGAAGTCGGGCATGGGCGCCCTCGGTGTTGACCGCTGGCAGAGGGATAAGAAGGACAAAGCGGAGGAAGGCTAGCCAAGCTGCCGGATGACGGCGATTACCCTTCCCTGAACCTCAATATTATCCGGCGAAGCATAGATGGGCTTCATCTGGCTGTTAGCCGGCTGAAGGCGGATACGACCCGGTTCGGCATAGAACTTCTTGAGGGTGACTTCCCTTTCCGACTTGAGCCATACCGCCGCCATCTCTCCATTCTCCACCACGCTGACATGCTGCATCAGCACCATATCGCCGTCATTAATCAGGGCATCCATCATGGAAGAGCCCTTCACCTTCAGGGCATAAATCCCTTCCCGGCCCCGGGTCAGCCCCGAGGTAAGCTCCACAGTCTCTGAGGCGGCGGTACTATCCCAGATATCGTCATCAGGTACCGGTATCGGCTGGCCGGCGGCTATCACACCGATGATGGGCACCAGAACCCTGTCCTCTGGCGCCGGCGGGCGGGTCAGCAGCTCGATGCCGCGCGACACCTCCCGATGACGGCGCAGGTAACCTTTTTTCTCCAGAATGTTCAGGTTGTAATCGGCCACCGAGGTCGAGCTTAAGTTACAACCGGCGACAATATCCCTGATACTGGGCGGGTAGCTGTTATCCAACAAGAAGCTGCGGATAAAATTAACCACGCACCGCTGTTTTGACGATAGCTTGCCCAGCTTTGCCCTCATAGATAACTCCGGCGAACATCTGTTCTAAATAATGCTACTATAAAGGCAGGGTTTTGTCAATACCCCGACAAAGAACCAAACTTAAGCCTTCCCACCAGGGCGGGAAGGCTTAAGAAGTGAACGGGGTATGCCTGGGTTATGTTTGGCTGGCAGCCTCGGCCTTGGCCTTGTTAAGCTTTTTCATCAGCCGTGACTTGCGCCGGGCAGCGTTATTTGGATGAATAACGCCCTTCACCGCGGCTTTATCCAGAGAGCTGACAGCAGTCACTACTTCAGTCTCTGCCTGGTCGAGTTGACCGGAGAAGATAAGCTCCTCAGCTTTGACCACCATGGTCCTGGCCCGGCTGCGTACCGGCTTATTCCTCATCTGCCTTCTCTCGGCCACCCGCATTTGCTTCTGCGCTGACTTGGTATTAGGCAAGTGGTTCCCTCCTTAAAAGCATATTATACAACAAAAATTCTTTTTGTGCAGCGTATTATTTGGGCTGACTGGTTTTCACCGTAGCCTCGTCACCCACCCGGGTAACGCCGGTTACCCCGCGGACGCCCTCTATCTTGGCCAGCAGTCGGCCCAGCTGGGAAAGCCCCTTCGTCTCCAGGGTAAGGTAAAGCGAGGTCGTCCGGTCATCGTGCTCGGTGAAACTCATACCAGCGATGTTGACCTTCTCCTCGGCAACAACGGAGGAGATATCCCGCACCAGCCCCACCCGGTCCCAGGCCTCAACCTTGACGTTGACCGGATAGAGGGCATCGGGCTGCCCCCAGTCCACCTTGACCAGCCGTTCCTTCTCGTCCTCGCGGACGATACTGTAGCAGTCCTGACGGTGGACGGTCACTCCCCGGCTCCGGGTAACATAGCCAATAATCTTATCACCGGGAACCGGATGGCAGCACCCGGCCAGGTTGGTCAGCAAATCGCCGACACCAAGCACCTGGATGGAGGTGGGCGGCTTTGGCCGGGCTACATCGGTGACCGGCCGCGGCTGCTCCTGCTGGGCAGCCAGCCTCAGGGCAATGTGGTGGACACTGATGCCGCCGTAGCCGATGGCAGCCAGAAAATCATCGGTGGTTTCATACTTAAAGAACTTGGCCAGCTCTTCACGGTCACTGAACCTGAGCCCCAGTTGCTTCAGCTCCTTTTCCAGCAGCTCCCTGCCGTGCTCGATGTTCTCCGCACGCTCCTGCTTTTTGAACCACTGGCGTATCTTTTCCCTGGCGTGGGACGTCTTGACATAACCCAGGTTGGGATTCAACCAGTCCCTGCTGGGGCCCTTCTCCCGCTTGGTGGTCACTATCTCAACGACATCGCCGTTACCCAGCTGATAACTAAGTGAGACCAGACGGCCGTTGACCTTGCCACCAACACAGCGGTGGCCCAGCTCTGTATGAATGCGGTAGGCGAAATCAAGCGGGGTTGAGCCCTTGGGCAGGTCCTTTATCTCACCCTTGGGGGAGAAGACGAAAACCTGGTCAATAAAGATGTCCGTCTTCACTGACTCCAGGAACTCCTCGGCGCCGGAAAGCTCCCGGTGCCAGTCGATAAGCTGGCGCAGCCAGCCAATACTCTCTTCAGAATGCTTGTTCACCTTTTCGCCCTCTTTGTAACGCCAGTGGGCGGCAACGCCGTACTCGTCAAACTGATGCATCCCACGGGTGCGAATCTGCACCTCCAGAGGGACTGCTCCGATGCACATCACCACGGTATGCAAAGACTGGTAGCCATTAGGCTTGGGATTGGCAATATAGTCATTGAAGGCGCCCGGTAGCGGGTGCCACAGGCTGTGGACAATACCCACCGCGTTATAGCAGTCGGGTACGGTCTCCACCAGCACCCTTAGAGCCAGCAGGTCATAGATTTCGTTAAAGTGCTTCCCCTGGGCGGCATAACGCTCCATTTTCTGGTGGATGCTGTAAATGTGCTTCGGCCGGCCGGATATGTCCGCCTTTAGCCCCACCCGGTCAAGCTCCTTCCTCAGGATGTCGATAACGCCGGCGATGAATTTCTCCCGCTCCGCACGACGGCCGGCCACCAGCTTCACCAGATGGGCATATTTTCGAGGCTCAAGGTAACGGAAGGCGAGGTCCTCCAGCTGCCACTTCAGCTCCCATATGCCCAGACGGTGGGCCAGCGGGGTATATATATCCAGGGTCTCCCGGGCAATGGCACGCCTCTTTTCCGAGGGCAGGGGCTTTAAGGTGCGCATATTATGCAGCCTGTCGGCCAGCTTGATGAAGACGACGCGCAAGTCCTTGGCCATGGCCACCAGCATTTTCCTCATGTTCTCCGCCTGCTGTTGCCTCACGGCCAGAATATCCCGCCGCTTCACCTCTCCCGGCATCTGCCACGATAGGCGACCCAGCTTGGTGGCACCATCAACAAGCTGCGCCACCTCCGGGCCAAACCGGGCCTCTATTTCAGAAATGGGAATATTGCTCTCCTCTGAAACATCGTGCAGCAGGGCTGCCGCCAGGGCGCCGGCATCAAGCTGAAGCTCGGCCAGGGTTATGGCCACCTGAAGCGGGTGTTCAAGATAGGGCTCGCCGGACTTACGCAGCTGGCCCTGGTGCGCCTGCAGGGCAAAGTTGTAGGCATCTTTAACTACCGCCAGTTTTTCCGGCGGCAGATACTGGCCTGCCTTTTCCAGGAGTAGCTCTACCGACATGTTGCGTCACCAATTATAATGGGTTATATCTCAAGTATAGTTCAATATGGGTCGCTTGGCAAAAACCGGCTCATCTTTACAAAACCGGCCCCAATGCGCTATTCTAGCCTAAAACACGGAGGGAATTGCCGGATTGTACCAGGCACCGCGTGGAACCAGGGATATTCTGCCCCGGGAGCAGGCACACTGGCGCTACATAGAGCAGAAAGCGGCGGCGGCGGCCCGGCTCTACGGCTACGGACGCATCGATACACCGACCTTCGAGGATACCGGTCTTTTTTCCCGCAGCGTCGGTGAGGGGACGGACATCGTGCAGAAGGAGATGTACACCTTCGAGGACCGGGGAGGTAACCAGCTAACTTTGAGGCCCGAAGGCACAGCATCGGTCTGCCGTGCCTACCTGGAGCACGGCATGCACAACCAGCCACAGCCGGTAAAACTCTACTATATGGCCCCCATATACCGCTACGAGCGCCCCCAGGCGGGGAGGTTTCGACAGCACTTTCAGTTCGGCTTCGAGGCCATCGGTGACGACGACCCTGCCCTTGACGCCGAGGTCATAGAGATGGCCTGGCGTTTCCTCGGGCTTCTCGGCCTCGGGCGGCTTCGGCTGCTGCTCAACAGCATCGGCTGCCGCAAGTGCCGCCCGGGCTATCTGGAGCAGCTGAGAAGGTACTACGCCCGGCACGGCGACAAGCTGTGCCCTGACTGCCAGATCCGCCTGAAACGAAACACGCTCCGGCTGCTCGATTGCAAGAAACCGCTATGCCGGCAACTGGCGGCTTCGGCGCCCAGAAGTGCCGACTGCCTCTGCCCGGAGTGCGACAGGCACTTCGATTCACTTAAGAAGTACCTGAGCGCTCTCCAGCTCCCCTTTGTGGTAGACCACTGTCTGGTCAGGGGGCTGGACTACTATACCAGAACGGTCTTTGAGATACAGCCGGAGGGAGGGGGCGCCCAGAGCACTATCGGCGGTGGCGGTCGCTATGACGACCTGATTGCGGAGCTGGGCGGCAAACCGACCCCGGCGGTCGGTTTCGCTGCCGGTATAGAGCGTATCATCCTTAACCTTGTGGAGCAGAAGGTGGACATCCCGCCACTGCCACAACCCCTGGTCTTTCTGGCGCATACCGGAGACAAGGCCGGAGAGAAGGCCATGGGACTGGCCGCCGAGCTTAGACGGGCCGGCATCGGGGTGCTCATGGCCACCGGCCAAAAGAGCCTCAAGGCCCAGCTGAGACAGGCGAACAGCCGGGGTGCCCCTTTTACCGTTATCATC
>DAOWDO010000012.1 GCA_030638985.1 Dehalococcoidia bacterium
ATAGGCCTTGGCCCGGATAACCACCCGGCCGTGCCCGGTAGCATAGGCGCTTCTAATCCCCTCCTGCCCCAGAATAATGCCGCCCGTTGGGAAATCAGGCCCCTTGATGAAATTCAGCAGGTCATCAACGGTTGCCTTGGGGTTGTCAATAAGATAGGCAACGGCATCGCACACCTCTCCCAGATTGTGGGGCGGGATGTTGGTCGCCATGCCCACGGCAATCCCTGACGAGCCGTTAACCAGCAGGTTGGGCAACCGGCTGGGAAGAACCAACGGCTCTTTGAGGCTGTCGTCAAAGTTGGGCATGAAGTTGACAGTGTCCTTATCAATATCAAGCAGCATCTGTTCCGCAATCTCAGCCAGGCGCGCCTCGGTGTAACGCATTGCTGCCGGCGGGTCGTTGTCAACGCTACCAAAGTTACCCTGACCGTCAATCAGCATATGGCGCATGGAGAAGTCCTGGGCCATACGAACCATGGCGTCATACACAGAGGCATCACCATGGGGATGATACTTACCCAGCACCTCACCGACAACGCGGGCGCTCTTCTTGTGGGAGCTGGCATGGTTAATACCCATGTCGTTCATGGCATAAAGAATGCGGCGGTGGACCGGTTTCAGCCCGTCACGAACATCGGGCAGCGCGCGGGAGACAATGACACTCATGGCATAGTCCAGATAGGAACTCTGCATCTCTTCTTCTATTCTTACCGGTCTGACCTTACCTAAAACCATTTGCTGCTTGACCTCCTATTCTTCCTCTTCCTCGCCTTCTTCCGAAGGCCCTGCTGGCATTAACTCTTCCTCGTCACCGGTGGCAAGCCCGTAGTCCGGCTCCTCCGCCGCTCCCTCGACATACTCCAGGCGGCGCCTGATTACCTGGTCGCTAACATAGGGCCTGAGGCTATCAATCCCACGTGACGGAAAGGAAAGCTGGTCCGCCTGGGAAGGGTGCTGGTAGACCTCTCTGATAATGACCGCCAGGTTGTCCTCCGACGAGCTTATTACCGTGGCCGAATACTGGTTCCCCCCCTTCATTAGCCGGATGAGGCGCTGGCTGTGCCTGGGCTCAACCTGCCCCAGATACACCTGCCGGCTGTCCACCACTGTCAGGCTGGAGTCGGCTACTTCGAGATACACCTTATCACCGGCGTCAACCTCGGCCAGCACCTCCTTGCCCGCCAGGCGGAAGAGCTTGACCGCCCCGGCCTTACCCGTTTCCTCGATGAAGTGCTGGGGCTCCACCCGGTGGAAGCCAGCCCCCGGTGCCACTCCGCTTTCTTTCAGGTGAGCCAGGCGGCGCAGGTTTTTCTCGGCGATGGTGTTATATGGGTCGATCTCCCTGGCCCGGCTGTAGGCTCCCCTGGCCAGGGTATGCTCGCCAAGCTCCATATAGGCCCGCCCCAGGCGGTTATAGGCATCCACGTCATTTGGATAATTATCAATGATGGCCTTGTTGGCCGCCACTGCCTCACGCCAGCGTCCTTCCATGGCCAGGGCGATTGCCCGTTTGCTACCCTGCCTTATCTGCCTGACCAGCTCCTCTTTCTCGTACGACATAGCACCCCTGGCTGCTAGATTTCACTGTACAACTAACCCGAGGCATCATTCTACTCCAGCCGGTCAAGTCTAGCAATTACGGCACCTGTTTAGCAAGCCCCTTTTGTGTAAAAATTTTCCAAATTGACAAGCCCCACAGGCTGTGATAAGCTGGATTATAGTTGCCTGGTGTTGTTTACAGCGGAGGTGCCAAATGAGCCAGCCGGAGGAAAACGAAATCTGCAAGCACCCGGAAAATCTCAAGGGTAAACCGGGAGAGTGCACTCCCGAGCAGATACGGGATTGCCACCGGACAATAGTCGAAGAGCATCCCTGCCCCGATGAATAGCGAACAGGAGGCCATGATGAAAGAGAAAGTGGAGGCGGTACTGGATAAGATACGGCCCAGCCTGGTGGCTGACGGCGGTAATGTTGAGTTGATTGATGTCAGCGATGGCGTTGTCAAGGTAAAGCTGACCGGCGCCTGTGCCGGCTGCCCGATGTCCACCATGACACTGAGAATGGGAATCGAGCGACTCGTAAAGAGGGAACTGCCCGAAATTAAGGAAGTGGTCGCCGTTTAGCGCTCTGGGTGACAAAGAATGCTCGAAGAGGGATGAATATTCATCCCTCTTTCTTATTCTGCCTGTTCCAGTTCAAAGGCTTTGTGCAGGGCACGGACAGCCTCTTCAACCCTGGCTTCGTCAATGATGCAGGTTATCCGTATCTCCGAAGTGGTAATCAACTGGATGTTTATCCCCTGCTCGCTGAGAGCACTGAACATCCTGGCGGCATAGCCGGGCGTATTCTGCATGCCGGTGCCGATAATGCTCACCTTTCCCAGCTTGGAGTCACTGGCGCACTGGCGGGCATTAATTGAGCCGGCGATGGGCCTGACCACCTCCATCGCCCTGTCCAGGTCACTCTTGGCTACGGTGAAAGTCAGGTCGGTAATGTTGTGGATGCTGGCGTTCTGAACGATGGTGTCAACGCTGATATCGGCTTTGGCCAGCGGTTCAAAGATGGATGAAGCAATACCCGGCCGGTCGGGGACACCGACCACCGTTATCTTGGCCACATTGGGGTCGTGAGCGATACCTGTTACTTTGTTGCGAATTTCCATTGACGCCCCTCCATGAATTAGCGTGCCCGAGCTATCGGTGAAGCTGGAGGCCACCAGTATCGGTACTTTGTATATCTCTCCCAACTCAACCGCCCTGGGGTGCATCACCCGAGCGCCATAAGTAGCCAGCTCCAGCATCTCTTCGTAGCCCATCTCATCAAGACTACGGGCTTCGGGGACCAGCCGCGGGTCGGCGGTATAGATACCGTCAACATCGGTGTATATCTGGCATACCCCGGCGCCAAGGCTGACCGCCAGCGCCACCGCCGTCGTGTCCGAGCCGCCGCGCCCCAAGGTGGTGATGTCCATCTCATCGGTAATCCCCTGGAAGCCGGCGACAATAACGATTTTTCCTTTTTCCAGTTCCCTGACCACCCGCCCGGGGTCAATACCCAGGATCCGCGCCCGGCTGTGGGCGGCGTCGGTGCGTATGCCCGCCTGGGCGCCAGACAGGCTTATGGCCGCATAGCCCAGGGTTTTAAGCGCCATGGCCAGCAGGGTGCTGGAAACAATCTCCCCGGTGGAGAGGAGAACATCAAGCTCCCGGTCACTGGGGCAGCTATCAATCTGATAGGCCAGATTTATGAGCTCATCGGTGGTATCGCCCATAGCCGAGACGACAACCACCACCTGGTTGCCCTCGTCCCTGGCGGCGGCAATGCGCCGGGCGATGCTCTTTATCTTCTCGGCATCAGCCACCGAGGAGCCGCCGTATTTCTGAACGATTAAAGCCACAGGTCTATCTCCCGACCAGTCTCCCCATAATATTATACCCGTTGACAAAGAAAAGGCCAGTCTTTTTCGCCTCGGCCTCGGTGAACCTGCCAGCGCCGTTGGCGGTAAAGCCAGGCCCCCAGAGGACAAAGGGCACCGGCTCGGCAACGTGGGTCTGAACCCTTATCGGCGTCGGGTGATCGGGCATAATAAGCAGGCGGAAGTTACCCGGTGTAAACAGGCGCAGCCGGCCAACCACCTCCCGGTCGATAACCTCAATCGCCCTGACCTTCTCCTCAACCGAGCCGGCGTGCCCGGCCTCATCCGGCGCTTCTATATGAATAACCACCAGGTCGTGGTCATCAAGCGACTTTAATGCGCCCGTGGTCTGTCCAGCAAAGTCATTGTTCATACCGTCAGTTACCCCGGGGATATTTAGTATGTCCATAGCCATCATCTGCCCCAGGCCGCCAAGCAGGTCAACCCCGGAGGTTAGTGCCGCCTTAAGCCCATAGACCTTCTCAAAGACGGGCATATCGGGCACGCGGCCGCTGCCCCAGAAGAGCCATACCATGGTCGCCGGGATATCACCCCGCTTCTGCCGGGCGATGTTTACCGGGTGCTGGGCAAGCACCGGCTCCGAGTCATTCATCAGTTGCCTCAAAAATTGGCTCCCCTGGCCCCGGGGCAGGAACTCAGCGATGGGCTTACCCGGGATATCGTGCGGGGGCGTGCAGGCAGCCTGAAGGGTATCCTCATGCCCCTGGAGCTTGAGCAGGTGCCGGTAGCCAACGCCGGGGTAAAAGCAAATCTCCGAGCTACCCAAACTCCGGCTCAGCACTGCAATAAGCTGCTCTGCCTCTTCGGTGCTTATATATCCCGAGCTATAGCTCCACATGCGGCCATCCTTAACCGCCACCAGATTGCAGCGAAAAACAACCTCGCCGTTACCGATGGGGATGCCCACGCTGATGGCCTCAATGGCCGCCCGACCCCGGTAGTAAACCCCGGGGTTATAGCCCAGAAGCGACATACAGGCGCTGGCGCTGGACGGCTCCATCCCCGCCGGCACTGTTTGAGCAAGCCCGACCAAGCCCTCTACGGCAACGGCATCGAGGTTGGGTGTTTCGGCCAGCTCAAGGCAGGTCTTGCCGCCATATTCGTCAAGCGGCCAGCCGGAGGCACCGTCAATTATTAAAACGCAGTATTTCATATCCCTTGCCCTAAGAGCCGGGGCGGCTTATAATAACACCATCGGGGCGTAGCGCAGCCTGGTTAGCGCGCAGCGTTCGGGACGCTGAGGTCGGAGGTTCAAATCCTCTCGCCCCGACCAGTCTAGTCCGTTTCCTTTTTGGCCTCCTCCCACAGTTTGTTCTGCTTCTCAAAGGACAGCTCAGCCAGATTCAATCCCCGCTTCCGGCAGAGCTCCTCCATCCGGGAAAAGCGCCGGTAAAAACGGCGGTTAGCCTGCCTCAGCGCCGCCTCTAAATCTATACCCTGACGCCGGGCGACATTGGCCAGGGTGAATAGCAAATCACCGAACTCCGCCTCCTTCTGCTCCCGGCCCTCCGCCTGCTCAAACTCCCTGACCTCCTCGGCCAGCTTATCGATGACGCCGCTATCGTCCGCCCAGTCAAAGCCGACCCGGGCCACCCGGTCCTGAATCCCCCGGCTGTAGGCCAGGGCGGGCATGGCGACGGGTACCCCGTCCAGCATGGAAGCCCCCTCCTTCCTTTCTTGCTTCTTGAGGGCTTCCCAGTTGGCCAGCACTTCGTCGGCACTCTTAACCTTCAGTGAGCCAAAGACATGGGGGTGGCGATGAATTAGCTTGGCACTGATGCTGCTGATGACATCACCAAGCTCAAACTCACCGGCTTCGGTGGCAATCCGGGCATGAAAGACGATTTGCATCAGCAAATCACCCAACTCCACCACCAGCCGCCGGGCGTCGCCCTCGTCCAGAACCTCAAGCACCTCGTAGCACTCTTCCAGCAGGCAATTCCGCAGCGAAACGTGGCTCTGCTCCCGATCCCAGGGGCAGCCTTCCGGGCCACGCAGAAGGGCAACGATACCCACCAGGGTCGAGAGCTGGCTTAAATCCGGCTGTTCGGGCAAAACAAACCTCCTCGGTGTCATAAGATTATACAGGCCGGGCACTGCGGTTATCAAAAAACTTATGCAAAATTTATGCAAAAAGAGTCAACAGGGGAGTTTGGCCCCGATGAACTGTCGCTGCCCCCGCAGGAAAGCCGCTGCCGGCACTGCCTGCTTGCCCTCCGCCTTAACTGTAAGCACCGCCAGAACACCCGTGCCGGTGCCAACGCCAAAGCCACCACCGGGCAAGGCTATCACCTGTCCCTCGATGGCTGACGGTACGTCATACAGAGGCATTGCCTCAATTATCTTGAGCAACTTTCCCTGCCAGCTGGTATAGCTGCCCGGCCAGGGATTGAAGGCACGCACCCGGCGCCAGATGTCCACCGCCGGCTGGTGCCAGTCAATCTGACCCTCTTCCTTGCTGATGGTGCCGGAATAGGTGGCCCCGGCCTCGTCCTGGGGCTGGGGAGAAAGCTGGCCTCGCC
>DAOWDO010000028.1 GCA_030638985.1 Dehalococcoidia bacterium
ATCTCACCAAAGAGAGAGGGACTGGTGCACCTTGTCGGCTTTATCATGCTGCTGGCATTCATGCTGGCCGTCACCCTTCAGGATATAATAAGAATATCCGGTGGAGATAGTCTGCTGCCATGAACCAGCGACGTGTAGCCAAAGCAATAATAATCGGTGACGTCACCGTCGGTGGCGGCGCCCCCATCGTGGTGCAGTCTATGACCAAGACCGATACCCGTGATGTTATGTCAACCATACATCAGATTAAAGAGCTTGAGGAAAGCGGCTGCGAGCTGGTGCGCGTCGCCGTGCCCGATAGAGAAGCCGCACTGGCATTACCGGCCATAAAAAAGGCGATTTCCATCCCCCTAATCGCCGATATTCACTTTGATTACCGACTGGCACTGGCGGCGCTTGAAGCCGGTGCCGACGGACTACGGCTGAACCCGGGCAATATCGGCCAGCCGGAAAAGGTCACCGCCATCGTCCGGGCCGCCAGAGAACGAAACGTTCCCATACGTATCGGGGTCAATGCCGGCAGCCTGCCCACGACGGTTGACGCCAGGCTATCCACCGCTCAGCGAATGGTAGCCGCCGCCGTGGAGCAGATAAACCTGCTGGAGAGCCTGGACTTCGACCTTATCAAGGTATCCCTCAAGGCTTTTGACGTGCCGACCACCATAGAAGCCTACCGGGACATCGCCCGGAAAGTCCCCTACCCGCTGCACATCGGCATCACCGAAGCCGGCCCGCCCCGAACCGGCATCATTCGAAGCGTCGCCGGCATCAGCCCGCTGCTCTACATGGGCATCGGCGACACCATCCGGGTATCGCTGTCAGCCCACCCCCGCGAAGAGGTGATAGCCGCTTATGAAATCTTAAAAAGTCTCAACCTGCGCCAGCATGGGCCGGTGCTGGTCAGCTGCCCCTCCTGCGGCCGGGCCGAGGTTGACATCATTGAGCTGGCCAGAAGAGTGGAAGAGCAGCTCCTCAAGATAAACAAGCCAATCAAGGTGGCCGTCATGGGCTGCGTTGTCAACGGCCCCGGCGAAGCCAGAGACGCCGACATCGGCATCGCCTGCGGCAAGGGCCGGGCGGTGCTGTTCGCCAAAGGCAAGAAGATAGGTGTGGTCGAGGAGGAGGACTATATTGCCGTGCTAATGAGAGAGGTGGAGGGGGTTTAAAAGGAGAGGGGAAGTTTGAAGGGGCGAAGCCCCTTTATAAAACCTCCTCCCCCTCCCTTACAAGGGAGGGGGATTAAGGGGGTAGGTTGTTAACAACCACAGCCAGCTACTAGAATAATTATACTTAATATGGTTTAATATCTCCGACTTGGTATGGTAGAACAGCCACAAAATAACACCCCGGAACCAGTACCCCAGACCTGGATGCCGGTTGCCGGTGGCATCTTGAGCATAGTCGCCGGCTCGCTGGGGCTGATTGCCATCGCCTTTCTTATCACCTTTGGCGCCACCTTTGGCGCCGATATCGCCCGCGATGTACTCGATTCCCTGGGTTTCTGGGAAGCAGGCATTCCGCTGACCATTATCGGCCTGGTGGCCATACCATTCGTACTCATTAACGTGGTGGCCATAGTTGGCGGTGTCTACGCTATCCGGCGGAGGCTGTGGGGGCTGGCCCTGGCCGGTGCCATATGTACCCTGATTCCGTCACAACTCCTGGGCATACCGGCCATTATATTCGTCGCCATATCCAGAAGGGAGTTCAGCCAGAGCTAATGCGCCTTTCCAGGTTATTCGCCAGGACCCAGCGTGAGGTGCCATCCGAAGCTGACACCGCCAGCCACCAGCTACTTCTCAGGGCGGGTATGCTGCGCCAGCTAACGGCCGGAGTCTACTGCTACCTGCCCCTGGCCTGGCGGGTGCTGCGGAAGATAGAGGACATTATCCGTGATGAGATGAACAAGGCCGGTGGCCAGGAGCTCAGCCTGCCCGTGCTCCAGCCGATTGAGCTGTGGCGGAAGACAGGGCGGGATGCCTCCTTCGGCAAGAGCCTGTTTACCCTTTGCGACCGCAAGGAGCGACAGCTAGCCCTGGGGCCAACCCACGAAGAAGTCATCACTCAGCTGGCCAGCCAGCACGTGCAGAGCTACCGCGACCTGCCGCTACTGCTGTATCAGATCCAGACCAAATTCCGTGACGAGCCCAGACCCAGGGGTGGGCTGATTAGAGCCCGCGAGTTCGCCATGAAAGACCTCTATAGCTTTGACGCCGACGAAGAAGGGCTGGGCCAGAGCTACCAGAAGATGCTTGAAGCCTATGGCAACATCTATAAGCGCTGCGGGCTGCCGGCCATCCTCATCGAAGCCGACAGCGGCGCCATCGGCGGCAAGGACTCCCACGAGTTCATGGTAGTCTGCGAAACCGGCGAGGACGAGGTCATCTACTGCGATAGTTGCCACCGTGCCTCCAATGCCGAGAAGGCAACCAGCGCCAAGGAGAGGATATCAAGCGGCAAAGCCCTGCCGGTGGAAGAGGTGGCCACTCCGGGCTATTACTCCATTGAAGAGGTGTCTGACTTCCTCAAGGTGCCCCGGCACGGCACCCTGAAGGCGGTGTTCTACATGGCCGATAAAGAGCTGGTCTTCGTCGTCATCCGGGGCGACCTGGAAGTAAACGAGGTAAAGCTAGCCAATAGCCTGCACAGCACCGGACTGCGCCTGGCCACCGAAGAGGAGGCGAAGGCAGCAGGTATAGTCACCGGCTCGGCATCACCGGTGGGTCTCAAGGGAATTAAGATTATCGCCGATGATTCCATTAAGACCGGGGTTAATTTCGTTGCCGGCGCCAACAAACCGGATACCCATTTAAAGAATGTCAACTACCCCAGGGACTTCAAGGCTGACACGGTTGCCGATATCGCCCTGGCCCGTGCCGGAGACACCTGCCCCGGCTGTGGCGGCAAGCTGCTCTCGGCGCAGGGCATCGAGGTTGGCCACGTCTTCAAGCTGGGCGCCTTTTTAAGCAGCAAGCTGGATGCTTTCTTCACCGATGCTGGCGGCGCCCGCCACCCCGTTGTCATGGGCTGCTACGGCATCGGCATCGGCCGGCTGATGGCGGCCATCGTCGAATTGAACCACGACAACAAGGGCATCATCTGGCCGACATCCGTCGCCCCGTACCTAGTCTACCTCTGCCCCCTGTACCCGGAAACCCCCGGTGTAATGGCGGCTGCCGAAAGCCTCTATACCGAGCTTGAGGCGCTGGGTCTTGAGGTGCTTTTCGACGACCGTGTCGAGTCGCCCGGTGTAAAGTTCAACGATGCCGACCTTCTGGGGATTCCGCTGCGGGTAACCATTAGCCCGCGCACGCTGGAGAAAGAAAGCGTTGAGTTAAAGCGGCGCCCAGAGAAAAAAACCGAGCTGGTGCCGCTGGATAAGGCAGCCAGTAAAATAAAGGGGATTTTTACGCCCTCAAGCTAGCCCCAAGCTCACCGGCCAGCCTGTCCAATATTTCTTTGAGCATTTTGTCTGCTTGCTCATCTGTCAGCGTGTGGTCTTTTGACTGGAAGCTAATACGGTAGGCCATCGACTTCTTGCCCGACGGTACCTGCCGGCCGATATAGACATCGAACAGGGTTACCTTGCTGACCAGCGCAAAGCCCTGGATAATGTCCATCACCTGCTGGTGACTGACCCGGAAAGCCAGCACCAGAGCTATATCTCTGACCACTGCCGGGAAGCGGGTTATCGGCTGATATGGCCTGCGGCCGACGGTATGCGGCAGCAGAGATGCCAGGCTCACCTCAAAGAGATAGACCGGCCGGGAGATTTCAAAAGCCTCGGCCACCCCGGGATGCAGCTCACCGATAACGCCGATTTTATCACCATTAACAATAACGGCCGCCTGCCAGCCGGGTCGCAAACCGCTATCCCCGGCCTCTATGAAGCTGCCGGCGATATATAGATGGGCCAGTAGACTCTCCACGACACCCTTGGCGGCAAAGAAATCGAGGGGATCAGAACTCACATTCCAGGACTTTTCACCTCCAGGAGCGGCCAGCAGGCCGCACAACAGCTCAACTTCATCAGGCAAATCGTTGTCCCTGGGGAGATAAACCCTGCCCAGCTCAAAGAGTCTGATGGCCCCGTCCTCATGGCGTATGTTGGCCGCCAGAGCGGACAGAAGGTTGCCCCTCAGGCTGGTTCTTAGATACTCCTGGTCAGCCGTCATGGCGTTGGCCAGGTGAAGCGGCGCCGGCTCCAGAGGATGAACGGTCACCCCCTTATCCAGCAGCTCCCGGCTGGTCAGGGAATAGGTTATTACTTCCTGAAAACCAAAGCCGGCAAGGCCCTGCCTCACTTTCTTCTTGAACTCCAGCATGGGGTCCGGGTTCTGCACGGGTAGTGCACCGCTGAGCATGGTTGTCGGAATGGCGTCATAGCCAGCAATACGGGCGACCTCCTCTATCAGGTCAACCTCAAGGCTGATGTCGCTGCGCCAGTATGGAACCGTCACCCGAAAATCACCGTCTGCCGCTGCTTCTTGAAGTTCAAAGCCCAGAGAAGAAAGTGTGGCTGCTATCTGCTCGGCGGTTAACCCCATGCCAAGTATTTTGTTTGTGCGGGAAGTCCGCAGATGGACAGGTTGTCTCTCTTTCTGGCCGGGGTAAACATCTATTATCCCCCTGGCCGCCTGGCCGCCGGCCAGTTCTAGTACAAGCTGAGTAGCCCGCCTGAGCGCCGGTAGTGTCAGCTCCGGGCGTATGGCCTTCTCAAAGCGCATGCTGGCTTCGCTCGTCAGGCGCAGCCCG
>DAOWDO010000038.1 GCA_030638985.1 Dehalococcoidia bacterium
AGGCCTTGTTTGATACCGTGGATACGCTACTGGCTTCACTGGGAGCTTTCGGTGGTATGATTGCCAGCCTCAAGGTCAAGGTGGAAAACATGGCCAAGGCGACCGGGAGGGGCTATCTGCTGGCCACCGATATAGCCGACTACCTGGTGAAAAAAGGGGAAGCTTTCAGGAAGGCCCATGACATAGTCGCCAGGCTGGTGGCATATGCCATAGAGAAAAACACTCCGCTGGACAAGCTCAGCCTCAAAGACTACCAGCGCTTCTCCCCGCTGTTTGGCGACGATGTCTATCGGGTAACGATAGCATCTTCCATCTCCGCCAGAAACACCACCGGCGGCACATCGGCCAAACAGGTGGCGCCAGCATTGGCCAGGGCAAAACAGATAATAAGCAAGCCGGAATAAGGAGGTTGCTAGGCAGACTTGGCCAGCTTGTACTGCGTACGCAGACACCGGGTGCACAGGCGGACGCGGGTCTTCTTGCCATCTATTACGAGAGAGGCCGGATGAATATTGGGCAACCAGATCCGATTGGTGCGCCGCTTTGAGTGACTGACATTATGGCCGAACTGGGCCGACTTACCACACAAATCACACTTCATGAGAACCGAACAAACTCCTTTGACGAGGTGAGCAAATTAGTGTACAATCCCAGCCGTAATACTAACACAGCCGAACCAATCTTGGCAAGGCTGGGGGTATTAGCATCTTTACAGGATGGCACAGGATGAAACAGGTAAAATCCATAACCGGCCAGGACCTTAAAGAAATGTTTACCACCGCCACCAGCTGGCTGGAAAAGAGCGCTTCTGATATAGATTCTCTTAATGTCTTCCCGGTACCGGATGGTGACACCGGCACCAATATGCTGCTCACCATGCGTTCCACAATGGAGGAAGCCGAGAAGGCAGCCGATACCAGCATCTCATCCATAACCAAGGCAATGGCCACCGGGGCGCTGATGGGAGCCCGCGGCAACAGCGGGGTTATTCTATCGCAGTTCTGGAGTGGCCTCGCCCAGGGATTGACCGGGAAAGAGACCGTAGATGGCCATGATTGGGCTGACGCCCTCCAGAAAGCCTCAGAGGCAGCCTACAAGGGGCTCAGCAACCCGGTTGAGGGGACCATACTCACTGTGACCAAAGAAGCGGCCGCCGCCGCCCGGGAGCAGGCTTCGGAGAACGGAGACGTTGTATTAGTCATGGAGGCTGCCGTTAGCGCCGCCACGGAATCGGTGGCCAACACCCCCACCCTGTTACCCGTACTGAAGGAGGCGGGAGTGGTCGACGCCGGGGGACAGGGACTGTATACCATCATGGAGGGTGCCCTGCGCCACCTCCTCGGCGAAGCGGAACAGATGCAGTTCCGCAAGCCACAGATAATAGCCAGCAGCATCCCCCTAACTCCCATGGCCATCACCGCCCCGGAGAAGCTGGCCGTTGACGAGATTCCTTTCGGCTACTGCACCGAGTTTCTGATTAAAGGGCAGGAGCTCGACCCGGATAAGCTAAGGAAAAGGCTTGAGAAAAAAGGGCAATCTCTGATTGTAGTCGGTGATGATACCACCGTCAGGGTTCATATCCATACCCTGGACCCGGGTAATGTTGTTCACCACGTTACCTCGCTTGGCACCATGCACTACGTCAGCATCCGCAATATGGACGAGCAGCACCAGGATTTTTTGGAAATGCAAAAGGGCAAGGCACCGGCTGCCGATACCGCCATCATAGCCATAGCTTCCGGGGAAGGTATCAGCGATGTCTTTACCAGCCTGGGGGTAACCGCCATTGTCCCCGGCGGGCAGACGATGAATCCCAGTACCAAGGACCTGCTCCACGAGGTGGAGGAATCGGCTTCAGATAAAATCATCATCCTGCCCAACAACAAGAACATCGTGCTCACCGCGCAACAGGTCCAATCCCTGAGCAAGAAGAGCATCAGGGTGATACCATCCAAGACCATCCCCCAGGGGGTGGCCGCGCTACTGGCCTTTGACTATGAAGCCGATGCCGAGACCAATGCCAGTATTATGACCGAGGCGCTGGCTGCGGTAAAGTCTATTGAAATCACCCGGGCGGTGCGCTCGGTCAAGCTGAACGGTCTGGATATCAAGAAAAAGCAGGCTATCGGCCTTCTGGATGGGTCCCTGGTATCAGTGGGCGACACAACGGCTGATGTCCTCCGAGAGGTCCTGTCCAAGACAGAACTGGATAAATCTGAGGTGGTTACCATTTACTACGGGGCCGATACTGAGAAAAGTGAGGCCAGTGGGATAAGCGATGACATCTCAACGCAGCACCCCGACCTTCAGGTTGAAGTAGTAAACGGAGGCCAGCCACACTATCACTATATCGTCTCTGTCGAATAAACAGGCAACGAAGGAGGTCAGAAAATGTCAGTCAAAATTGTCACCGACAGCACTTCCGATATCACCGACGACCTGGCTCAGGAACTGGGTATCACCGTGGTCCCGCTCACGGTGTCTTTCGGCCACGAGTCTTTTCTCGACCGGGTGGAGATAAGCACCGATGAATTCTACCGCAGACTGGCCCAGGAGAACATCTTTCCCACCACAACGCAGCCAGCACCAGCAGCTTTCGCCAAAGTCTACAACGAACTGGCCGAGGAAACCGACGAGATAGTGGTGGTCGTAATATCCAGTAAGCTCAGCGGTACCTATCAGTCGGCGACCAATGCCAAGACCATGGTCAAGAAAAAGTGCCTCATTGAGATAATTGACTCCCAAATGGTGGTGATGGCCCTGGGACTGCTTGCCATTTCTGCCGCCAAAGCAGCCCGGCAGGGGGCCGGCCTTAATGAGATCGTCGACCATGTCAAGAAACGAATCCCGAAGCTACATCCGGCGATGGCTTTTGACACCCTCAAATACCTGGCCAAGGGAGGCCGTATCGGCAAGGCGCAGGGTCTTCTGGGCGCCATGTTATCGATAAAACCGATACTGACCGTAAAAGAGGGTATTGTAGCCCCACTAACCCGGATGCGCTCCAAAGCGGCGGTGATGGATTACCTGTATCACATGGTAACCGGCTTCCCTAATATTGAGGCACTGGCCGTGGAATACGCCACCACACCGGATGACGCCGATAGACTCGTTGAGCGCATCAGTACGCACTTCCCCGGGGAGAATATCTACCGGTCAACCGTCAGCCCTGTTATCGGTACATATACCGGGCCTAACGTTTTGGCGGTAACTATTTTAGAATCTTGAAATCTGGCCGATCAGCCGGCACCAGCCGATTCAGCCAGGGTATATTGCAGGCTGTCCAAGGAGACCGATGAGATAGTCTTCCCACTCTTCTGGCCTTCAGGGAAAAGGAGGCCAGGGCTAACGGAGACAGCTTTTGCCGATAGACTCGACACCACTGATCAAAGTTTTTCAGCTTGAGCGTGAAAAAGGCTACACCGATTCAGCAGTATTTGGTGGTCTGGATAAGTTCATTGCCCGATGGGCAGCCAAAGCTGAAGGAGCTATAACCGACCGGCGACTGCTAAGCCGCTTTCGCCAGCTACACCTTGACAGGCCCGGCTATGCCCTGCTGACCAGAGAGCAGCGCCGGCAGTGGCTTGATGACGTTATCAGCTTTGTATCCGAGGTGGAAAAAGCAGCGGATAAAAGAGGCAAGGCTACACCACCACCGATGCCTGGCAAGCCACCACCAAGGCCAGCGAAAAGAGCAGCCCAGGCCTACCAGTCACTTGACTCATCGATTACGGCTATTAAAGGCGTCAGTTCCAGCCTGGCTACCAGTTTCGGCAAGCTGGGCGTCACCACAATACGGGATTTGCTCTACTTATTTCCCAACCGCCACCTCGATTACAGCCAGCGAAAGACCATCTCCCAGCTGGTCGAGGGCAATGAGGAGACCATCATTGCCAACATCTGGCAGGTGCGTCAGGTCATGCCAGGTGGCCGACGGAGCACCGAAGCCATAGTCGGTGATGAGACGGGGAACGTCAGGGTGGTATGGTTCAACAATCCCTACCTGGTAAAGCAGCTGGCGACCAATAATCAGGTGGTCATCAGCGGCCGGGTGAGCATCTTCAAAGGACACCCTGTTTTTCAGTCCCCTGAATGGGAGCTTCTGGAAGACCGGGAACTGGTGCATACCGGACGGCTCGTTCCCGTCTACCCGCTGACCAGGGGGCTGAAGCCCCGCCAGGTGAGAAAGCTGATGAAAGAGGTGGTTGACCGCTGGGCCCCGCAGAGGGAGGACTTTTTGCCGCCGGAACTGGCCGGGAGGCGCAACCTGCTTAAATTACCCCAGGCTATCACCCAGGCCCACTTCCCGGAAAACGAAGCCGCCAAGAGCCGGGCCAGAGTCCGCCTGGCCTTTGACGAACTGTTCCTGCTTCAGCTCGGCGTCCTCGGGCAGAAACGCCAGTGGCAGGAAAGCCAGCCGGGCAGCCCGCTTGAGATTGACCGTTCATTCCTGCAGACCTGGATTAAAACTCTGCCCTTCTCGTTAACCGGCGCCCAGAAAAGGGTTATCGACGAAATCATGGCCGACCTTAGCAAGCCGAAGCCGATGTCGCGGCTGCTCCAGGGTGAGGTGGGCAGCGGCAAGACGGTGGTGGCACTCGCCACCCTGCTCATGGCCGCCGCCAACGGCTATCAGGGAGCTTTCATGGCTCCCACCGAAATACTGGCCGAGCAGCACTTTAGCAACATCTGCCAGCTTCTATCCCAGGCCGGTCGCCAGGAGGCCAAAGAAGACTACCTGCACCGCTATTCCGGGCTGCTTGAGCGCCCCATTACCGTCGCCCTGCTGATTGGCGATATCAAGGGTTCCAGAAAGCAGGAGCTCCAGCAGCGGATCACCAGCGGAGATATTGACATCATTATCGGCACACATGCCCTCATCCAGAAGGAGGTGTCATTCCACCGGCTGGGGATAGCCGTAATTGACGAACAGCATCGCTTCGGTGTCGCCCAGCGACAGGCTTTGCGGCAGAAGGGGTTCAGCCCACATATACTGGTGATGACGGCAACACCCATCCCGCGCACTTTGGCGCTGACGCTCTATGGCGACCTTGACCTGTCAACTATAGATGAGCTGCCGCCGGGGAGGCAGGAGATAAAAACCAGATGGCTCAAGCCGACACAGAGGGCAAGCGCCTATAATTTTCTGCAGCGCCAGGTAGCCGCCAAACGGCAGGCCTTTATCATCTGCCCGCTGATAGAAGAGTCGGAGGCGGTGCAGGCACGGGCTGCCGTTGCCGAGTTTGAACACCTGTCTCAACGGGTCTTCCCCCAACTAAAGCTGGGCCTGCTGCACGGGCGCATGTCGGCGGCAGAAAAGGACAAGGTAATGGGGCAATTCCGCTCCACCAAACTGGACATCCTGGTATCGACCCCGGTAGTTGAGGTCGGTATAGACATACCCAATGCCACTGTCATGCTGATAGAGAGCGCCGACCGCTTCGGCCTGTCCCAGCTTCACCAGTTCCGCGGCCGGGTGGGGCGGGGACAGGAGCAGAGCTACTGCCTGCTGCTGGCCGAAAATCCCTCCCAGATAGGGCGAGAGCGGCTGGATATCATCGAACGGATCCAGGACGGGTTCGAGCTAGCCGATGAAGACCTGAAAATGAGAGGGCCGGGAGAATTCTTCGGCACCAGGCAGAGCGGTCTGCCCGACCTGCGCATGGCCAAGATATCCGATGTCGCCCTGCTGGAGATGGCTCGAGGCGAGGCCGAGAGGCTCTTTGCCCGGGATCCCGACTTAAAGAACCCGGAACACCAGTTGCTGGTTAAGGAACTGGCCCGGGTCTGGCCCGGAGAGGACAGCGAGTGGAGCTAGCCGGAGTTCGTATTGTGCTATAATGCAGCTACCAGTATCAAGAGATCAACCGTGACTGAAATAATAAAAGTAAGACAGAAGCTGATAGATGCGCTACGGCAGGCGGCCGGCCAGGCCCAAGAAACGGGCAAGCTCCCCCAAGTCCCCCTGCCCGAGGTGTCGGTGGAAAGGCCGCAAAACCCGGAACACGGCGACTACGCCACCAGTCTCCCCTTAAAACTGGCCCGCGCCACCGGCTTAAGGCCACTGGATATAGCCGGCAGCATAGCTGAGCTGATAACGCCCGGCCCCGAGGTGGCCTCCATCACCGTGGCGCCGCCAGGATTCATCAACTTCACCTTTAAGGATGACTGGCTGAGCCAGCAGGTCGATAGCATTCTATCTCCCGATGAGACCTACGGAAACATTGACCTTGGCCACCACCGCCGTGTCCAGATTGAGTTTGTCAGCGTCAATCCCACCGGGCCGCTTCATGTGGGCCACGGGCGCGGTGCCATCCTGGGCAGCACGCTGGCCAATGTAATGACCGCAGCCGGCTTTGATGTTGAAACGGAGTACTACATCAACGATTCAGGCAGCCAGATAGACGCTTTCAGCCGCTCCCTTTTCGCTCGCTACCAGCAGTCTCTGGGAGTCAATGCCGAGATGCCGGCCGAAGGCTACTTTGGCAGTTATATGGTAGCCCTGGCCAGGGATATTGTTGCCGAGCAGGGGGATACTTTCCTCAAGCTGCCAGCACCAGAAGCGGTTTCCCGGATAGGGCAGCTGGGCCTTTCTAAAATGACAGACCAGATAAGGCAAGACCTGAAGCTGCTGGGGGTCAGCTTTGATGTCTGGTTCAGCGAAAAGAGCCTCTATGAGCAGGGTCAGTTTAAGAAGGTAATGGCGCTGCTCCAGCAGGGAGGCTACCTCGCCGAGAAGGAGTCAGCCACCTGGTTTGTCTCCACCGCCCTGGGGGAAGACAAGGACAACGTCGTCCTTCGCGGTGACGGCTCGGCCACCTACTTCGCCACCGACATCGCCTACCACTACAACAAGTTTATAGAGCGTAAGTTTGACCGGGTAATCAATATCTGGGGAGCCGACCACCAGGGACATGTCTCCCGGATGAAGGCAGTGGTTGGCGCCCTGGGCGTCGACCCGGAGCAGCTCAAGATTATCATCTCCCAGATGGTTACCCTGAGGCGCGGTGGAGAGCTGGTGCGCATTTCCAAGCGCAGCGGCGACATCATCACCCTGCGCGAGGTGGTTGACGAGGTGGGTGCCGATGCCTGCCGTTTCTTTTTCCTGTCACGCTCGGCAGACAGCCAGATGGACTTCGACCTGGAGCTGGCTAAAAAGGAATCTCAGGACAACCCGGTTTATTATGTCCAGTACGCCCACGCCCGCATCGCCAGCATTCTCCGCCTCGCCCAGGGGAAGAAGCTCAGCTTTGGAGATGGTGATGTGTCACTGCTGGCCAGCGAACCGGAACTGGCCCTTGTCCGCAAGATGCTGCTTCTCCCGGAGATAGTAGAAACGATAGTGCACACCATGGAACCACACCACCTGGCCCACTATGCTCAGGACCTGGCCACGGTATTCCACAGCTTCTACAAGCAGTGCCGGGTTGTTTCCCGGGATAATGAACCCTTAAGCAAAGCCCGCCTCAAGCTGGTGGCGGCAGCTAAACTGGTGCTATCCAGGACGTTGCGCCTGATGGGGATGTCGGCACCGGAGACGATGTAACATCTACACCGCCAGGCAGGTTACCGTCCGCGAGATGCCGTCAAGGGCGTGAATCTCGCCGGTGATGATGTCACCAATGTCATTCAGATTCTCGGCCCCTATTACCGCGATTATATCGTAGGGACCGGTGACAGTGTCAACCGAGCTAACTCCTTTAATCTGCTTCAGGTTAGCCACCACTTCCTTGGTTTTACCAACCGCTGTTTCAATCAGGACAAAGGCCTTGGCTATCATAGGGCTCACCTCCTTATGGGAAAAGCTGAATAAAGTGGCTAAATTATAGTTTGCCCCCGAGCTGATGTCAATACGGCCGCCGGCTTGAACTTAACCCCTGTCTCTGCCTATAATAGACCGGGCATGAACGGAAAAGGGAGGCTGCTTTGGAATATTTCCTGAATGACCTGCAAAAGGAAGTTAAACGGATGGCCAGAACCATCGCCGAAGAGAAGATACTGCCGGTGAGAGCTGCCCTTGATGAAAAAGAGGAGTTCCCCCGGGATATCATGAAGAACCTGGCCGATACCGACCTGCTGGGCGCCTTTGTCCCCGAAGAATACGGAGGGCTGGGTGGTGGCTGCCTTGAGATGTGCCTGGTCACCGAGGAACTGAGCCGGGTATGCGCCGGGGTCGCCGTAAGCTATGCTGTTAACGCGCTGGGTAGCTTCCTCCTCATTGACTATGGCAGCGAGCAGCAGAAGCAAAAATACCTGCCCGATATCGCCCGCGGCCGGAAACTGACCGCCTTTGCCGTAACCGAGGAAAGCGCCGGTAGCGATGTCGGCGCCATCAAGACGACCGCCACCAGAAAGAACGGGGGATACCTGATTAACGGCAACAAACAGTTCATCACCAACGGCGGTGAGGCTGACCTCTACACCATCATCGCCCTGACTGATAAGGGAAGGGGCATCCGCAGTGCCAGCGCCTTACTGGTAGAGAAGGACACGCCAGGGTTCTCCTTCGGCCGGGAAGAGAAAAAACTGGGCATCCGGACCTCGGCCACCAGGGAGCTTGTCTTTGAAGACTGCTTTGTCCCTGAAGAAAATCTCATAGGCCGGGAGGGGGCAGGCTTGGCCATGACAGTGAATCTCTTCAACCGCTCCCGTCCCGGAATCGGGGCCCAGGCGGTGGGGCTGGCCCAGGGAGCCATGGAGGCAGCCGTAGATTATGCCAAGAAACGTGTTCAGTTCGGGCAGCCTGTCATCGCCTTCCAGGCGGTGGGTCATATGCTGGCCAGTATGGCCACCGACATTGAAGCCGCCAGGGCACTGGTCTATGCTACCGCCAGATCAATAGACGGTGGGGTCAAGCACTTCGGCATGGAGTCAGCCATGTCCAAGGTCTTCGCCTCGGATATCGCCATGAAGGTGACCATCGATGCCATCCAGATTTTCGGCGGTGTCGGTTATATGCGTGATTACCCGGTTGAGAAAATGATGAGGGATGCCAAGATAACCCAGATATATGAGGGCACCAACCAGGTGCTGAGAAATGTCATCTCCTTAGAGCTGCGCAAGAGGTCTTTCTAGGGCTCTACCACCTCATTTTCCCCAGAGTCTCGCCATAACTCATATTCCACCCTGGAACCGGTTTGCACTAAATACGGGACTCTGAGTATAATGAAGGTCGGTTACCGTTGATGTTACAGATAAACGTATCACAGCTACTCAAGGGGCCCATCGGCTCGGCGGAAGACCACCAGGTGAGTGGGACTGTTGAAATTGATGGCAACACCAGCCAGGCTCAGGGCCTAGTCAGTCTCACCCGGACCAACCGCAGCATCCTGGTCAGGGGCACTATTTATACCTCGGTCGAGGCCAGCTGCGCCCGGTGCCTGAATTCCTTCAGCTGCCCCCTGGTGCTAGAAATCAAAGAGGAGTTCTATCCGGCGACCGATACCGCCAGCGGGCGGCTGCTGCCGTCGCCAGAAGAAGCCGATGCATTCACCGTTGATGAGCACCAGGTGATTAATCTTGCCGAGGTAGTCCGCCAGTGCGGGCTGACAGCACTACCGATGAAACCGCTCTGCCGTGAGGATTGCACCGGCCTGCAGAAATGTTCGCCAACGGCAAATAAGCTAACGGAGTAATTTATGGGAGCTTTACCAAAAAGAAAAACAGCCAAGGCGCGCCGTGACAAGAGACGGGCTCATGATGGTTTAAACCCTCCGGCGTTGGCCAACTGTCCCCAGTGCCACAGCCCCAAGCTGCCGCATCACGTTTGCCCCACCTGCGGTACTTATTCGGGCAGAGAGGTGGTCGAGATTAAGGCCCCTAAGAAGAAGGCCGGCTAGGGTAGCGCCACAGAGCAGCACTAGCCGCAGGGAAATAATTATCGTGGCGGAACCGGCAAAGATAGCTTATGTTTTTCCGGGGCAGGGCTCCCAGCGAGTAGGCATGGGCCGTGACCTTTATGACAGCTTTGATTCAGCCAGGGCGGTCTTCCGACAGGCAGATGAGGCTCTGGGTTTTCCCCTGTCTCGGCTGTGCTTTTACGGTCCCGAAGATGAACTATGCCAGACGATTAACGCCCAGCCGGCGATAGTAACCATCAGCCTGGCCTGCCTGGCGGCATGGCGGGAATTGGCGGACGATGATGGACCGGGCGCTCCGGCCTTCGCCGCCGGCCACAGCCTGGGCGAGTACACGGCACTGGCCGCCGCCGGGGCGGTCGACTTTGCCACCGCCATCTACCTGGCACAGCAGCGAGGACGTCTAATGCACCAGGCCGGGCTCCAAAATCCAGGCGGCATGGTAGCCATAATCGGGCTTGACGAGGCAACCCTTACCGAAGTCTGTAACCAGACAGACACCAGGATCGCCAACATTAACTGCCCGGGACAACTGGTAATCAGCGGCGCCAGGGATAACCTTCCCCGGGCTATTGCTCTGGCCAAGGCCAGGGGAGCCTATCGCACCATTCCCCTGGCGGTAAGCGGCGCCTTCCACACGCCGTTGATGCAGCCGGCTGTTGACGGCCTGTCCCGGATAATGGACAGCATCGACTTTACCAAACCGACGGTGCCCATAATAGCCAACACCACCGCTCAGGAAATCAACACCGCTCAGGAAATCAAGGACGAGCTGTTGCGGCAGCTATGCCGTGGCGTCCTGTGGCAACGCTCTGTAGAGTATATGATAAACAACGGCGTATCCACTTTTATTGAAATCGGCCCGGGCAAGGTGCTCAGCAGTCTCATCAAACGAATATACAAAAACGTTAATACGCTGAATATAGGCGATGTCCCATCAATAAAGGACTAGGTTGGGGCCAGGGGGTGATATATGAAGTTATCCGATAGAGTAGCCATAGTTACCGGTGCCGGCCGTGGCATCGGGCGGGCGCTTGCCCTGAAACTGGCCGGTGCCGGGGCGGTGGTGGTGGTAAATGATATTAATGAGGACTGCCAGGAAGTGGCGCATGAAATAGGGGCTACCGGCCGGCAAAGTCTGGCGGTCATCGCCGATGTTGCTTCCCCCACCGATGTCGCCGGTCTGGTGGAGAAAACTACCATTGCCTTCGGCAAAGTAGATATCCTGATAAATAACGCCGGTATTGCCCGCGACCAGCTGGTGATGAGGATGTCGGACGAAGACTGGGACAGGGTGCTGGCGGTTGACCTGAAGAGCGTCTTCCTGTGCACCCGTGCAGTATTGAGATATATGATAAAACAGCGCTGGGGCCGTATTATAAGTATTTCCAGCATAGTCGGCCTGGTGGGTAATCCGGGCCAGGCCAACTATGCCTCGGCTAAGGCAGGCATCATCGGCTTTACCCGGGCGGTGGCCAAGGAAGTAGCCTCCCGGGGTATTACGGTTAACGCCATCGCCCCTGGCTTTATTGATACCGAGATGACCCAGCGCTTGTCTGAGAACCAGCGCCAGGAGCTACTGTCCCGTATCCCGCTCGGTCGTCTTGGCTCACCAGATGATGTCGCCGCAGCGGTAGCCTTCCTCGCCTCTGAAGACGCCGGCTATATCACCGGGCAGGTGCTGACAGTTGATGGCGGCATCGCCATGTAGGCTTAAGGTCCGGTTGGATTTGGCTGGAATGCTATAATGGTAACGCAAGGTGGCACTATGGTAGGGGCACGGCGGAAAGCAAGGGCAACTATCCTGCAGGTACTCTACGAGATTGACTCTTCGGGACATGACTGTGAAGAAGTGGCCAGCCAGCGGCTGGCTGATAGCGGATTATCGGAGGAGAATAACGCCTTTATCAGAGAGATGGCGGCTGGTGTTACCCGGCACCGGCAAGAACTTGACCAACACATCAAGCGCTTTGCTCCGGCCTGGCCTGTCGACCAGATACCGTTAGTCGACCGAAATATCTTAAGACTTGCAATATTTGAGCTTTTAATTGATAATAGAGTGCCAGTCAAGGTAGCCATCAACGAGGCTGTTGAGCTGGCCAAGAGCTTTGGCAGCGACAACTCGGCAAGATTTGTCAACGGGGTGTTAAGCTCAGTTAGTACCCTGGTAACCAGATAGCAGCAAGGGAGGTAAAAGTGGCAACTATCTACGAGAGACTGAGAAATATTGTTGTTGAGCAGTTGGGAGTTGATGAGAAAGACGTAGTTCCATCTGCCAGTTTCGTTAACGATTTAGGCGCTGATTCCCTCGACCTGGTGGAACTGATAATGGCCCTG